>NZ_JCBANH010000018.1:0-86611 GCF_059760925.1 Achromobacter sp. 1011791174 | reverse complement strand
GCACGACCCGCCGCGTCATGCCGCGAGCCAGAACGTCCTTGTAGAATCGCCCCTCACCATGAACCTGAACCAACGCATCGCGGGCTATGGCCGCAAACTCTCCAAGACCGAGCGCCTGCTTGTCGACGAGATGCTGGCGCGTTATCCGCAAAGCCTGCTGGAATCCGCCACCGCGCTGGCACGGGCGGTGGGCACCAGCGCCTCGACCGTGGTGCGCCTGCTCGCCAAGCTGGGCTACGACAGCTATGCGCAGGCGCAGACCGAGGCGCGCGCGGAAGTCACCGCCCGGCTGGCCTCGCCGGGCGAGCGCGCCGACGCCATGGGCGCCGACGGCCACGGTGCGCGCGCCTGCCTGCACAACGCGCTGCTGCATGACCAGCACAATTTGCAGGCGACCTTCTCCACGGTGGATCCGGCGGTGTTCGAGGCCGCGGTGCGCGCGCTGACGCAACGCAAGGCGCGCGTGCACGTGCTGGGGCTGAGGCAGGCCGCGCCGCTGGCCGGCTACGCGGCGCTGTACCTGAACCTGTGCCTGCCGGCCGTGCGGCCGCTGGCCACGCAGGGGCCGTTGTTCCTGGAAGACCAGTTGCTATGGGTGGACGAACGCGACGTGCTGCTGGCCTTCACCTTCCGGCGCTACTCGGTGGCGGCGGCCAAGGCGCTGCGTGTGTTCCGCGAGCGCGGCGCGAAGGTGGTGCTGATCACCGACTCGGCTTCCGCGCCGGCCGCGCGTTGGGCCGACCAGGTGCTGGTGGCGCAGTGCTCCAGCGCCTCGCCGTTCGATTCCTACACCGCGCCGATGGCGCTGTGCAATGCCTTGCTGGCGGCGGTGGCGCAGCGCTGCAGGCAGCCGCTGGGCGAGGCGCTCGCGCGTGGCGAGGCCTTGTGGGACGCGCAATGGATACGCTCTTGAACGCCGGCGCCTGTTGGCCGCCGGGCCAGACTGTATGTATTTTCCCGTAAACTCCTACCAGATGTTGCCGGCGCGCTGCGCGCGCGGTTGCATGGCGGCATCTACTGAAGTGCCGTGGCAGGTTTTGTTGCGTTTATCACAATCGTGTGGCTTGCCCTGGCCCCCCTGGCAGTTACAGTGGGGGCGGATGACAACAACAAGGAGCGTTCCATGTTCGATTCTCTTCCCATGTTCCGCCGCGCCGGCCTGGCCGCCGCGACCATCAGCGTCGCCGGCCTGCTCTTCGCCGGCTGCACGACCACCACGCCGACTTCATCGGCCACGCCCGCCGAGCAGCGCAAGTCGCTCAGCAGCGCGGCCGACGAGACCTTGGGCAAGCTCTACCAGGCGTCGCCGCAGTCCAAGGAGTTGGTGGCGCGCGCCAAGGGCGTGCTGATATTCCCGGACGTGCTGAGCGGCAGCTTCATCATCGGCGCCGAGCACGGCAAGGGCGTGCTGCGCGTGGGCGGCGCCAATGCCGGCTACTACAGCACCACCGCCGGCTCGATCGGCTTCCAGGCCGGCGCGCAGTCCAAGGCCATGGTGTTGCTGTTCATGACGCAAGGCGCGTTGGACAAGTTCCGTAACAGCAGCGGTTGGACCGTTGGGGCCGACGCGACTGTCGCGGTGGTGGATATCGGCGCGAATGGCCGCATCGACACCAACACGGCGCAGCAGCCGGTGGTGGGCTTCGTGATGAACAATGGCGGGCTGATGGCTGGTGTGTCGCTGGCCGGCACGAAGATATCCAAGATCGACGGACTGTGATCCTTGACCGGCGCCATGGGCGCCGGACCGCCCGCGCTGCGCGGGCAGCAGGCTTTGCCTCCCGCTTTCCATTTCAAAGCATGGCGGCGTCGCCGCCCTGGCGCACGGCTTGCGCGCGCGCGATCTCGGCGGCTTCGATTTCAGGATCCAGGCCGCGCCAGCGCAGGATGCGGCCGCGCGATTCCTCGGGCTCCCATCCCAGCAGGCCGTAGCGCGTGATCTCGGTTTCGCCGGAGGCGAACTCCACTTCGAAATATCCCTGGCGGTCGGGCAGCGCGCCGCCGGGGAACCAGTCGGTTTCGGGCATGGTGTGCTCCTTGGGTGGCGTTGGGCAACGGCGCCTGCCGGCGGCGGGCGCCATGCGCCTTCATTGTGCGGGGCATGGCGGCATCCCGCAAGCCGCGCGGCGTATGGGTTTGCGCGGGTTTAGGCCAGCGGCACCGCGGTGGTGTAGAGCACCTGCTTGAGCGCGAAGCTGGAGCGGATGCTGGCCACGCCGGGGATGCGCGTGATGTGCTCGACGATCAGCCGTTCCAGCGCGTCCACGTCGGGCACCAGCGCGCGCACCAGGTAGTCGGCGTCGCCCGACATCAGGTAGCACTCCATGATCTCCGGCAGCACCGCGATCTCGCGCTCGAACACGTCCAGGGCGGCCTTGCGTTGCTTGTCCAGCGAGATCTGGATGAACACGTTGACCTTCAGGCCCAGCTTGCGCGCGTTCAGCAGCGTGACGCGGCGGTCGATCAGGCCCTCGGTTTCCAGGCGCCGCACCCGGGCCAGACAGGGCGAGGCCGACAGATTGACCCGGGCGGCCAGTTCCACATTGGTCAGGCGCGCGTCGCGCTGAAGTTCGTTCAGGATCCGGATGTCGGTGGCGTCCAGGTTGATGTCCAGCATGAATGACCTATGAAAAAGGGATAGTCGATTGGTTTGTGCTGAGTATGCCTGTGGTTGCGGCAAATTGAAGTCAATAATGCTGGGGTTAACCCTATAGACTTTCGCCTTCTTCGGCAAAAGGGCCGAGGCACGGAATAAACAGCGGTAAATCAGGCAGCAATGAGTCAGTACAGCAGCATGCGCGGTTTTCTGCCCCTGGCGGGCGCGGTGATGATCTGGGGCGGCAACTGGCCCGTCATGAAGCTGGGGCTGGACCACATGAGCCCGCTCTGGCTGGCGGCCAGCCGCTTCGGCTCGGCGGCGCTGATCAGCGCGCTGGTGTTGGGGCTGATGGGCCGGTTGCGGCCGCCGACGCGGCAGGAGTGGCCGCTGGTCGCCGGCGTGGCGCTGCTGCAGATGGGCGCGTTCACGGCGTTGGCGCTGTGGGCCTTGCAGTATGTGGCGCCCGGCCGCGCCTCGGTGATCGCCTACGCCACGTCGATCTGGGTCATCCCGCTGTCCGCGTTGGTACTGAAGGAACGTCTTTCCGCCGCGCAGTGGCTGGCCACGCTGCTGAGCTACGCGGGCATCGGCGTGATCGTGGCGCCCGCTTTCAGCCCCTGGCAGGCGCACACGGTGATCGGGTTGGTCATGCTGCTGGGCGCCTCGTTCGCCTGGGCCTGCAACATCATCCAGCTGCGCGGCAATCGCCATGTGCGGCTGGGCGCCGACATGATTCCCTGGCAGACCGGCATCGCGACCGTGCCGCTGGCCGCGCTGGCTTGCCTGCGCGACGGCGCGCCGGCTTTCCTGGCCGTGCCGGACGCCTGGCCCGTGATCTTCTACACCGGGCCGCTGGCGACGGCGCTGACCTTCATCGTGGTGCTGGGCATGACGCAGAAGCTGCCGCCTGTGGCCACGTCCATCGCCATGCTGTGCGTGCCGGTGATTGGCCTGGTCGTGTCCTCGCTGGTATTCCACGAGCGCATCTCCGCCGATCTGGCCCTGGGCCTGGGACTCATCGCGCTCAGCGTGGCGGCCTCGGCGGTGGCGTCGCGGCTGAAGCGCCCGCTGGCGCTGCGCGCGTCATGAGGGCAGGGCTCGCCGCTGGCGCCGTGCTATCGTTGAACCCGGCGACAGCGAGTTTGAATCAGAGAGTACGGCATGGCATTGCATCGTTTCCAGAAGGGTGAATTGGGCCATTGGCTGCGCACGGTCGCGGACAATGCGCAGCCGGGCGCCGCGCAGGCGGAAATTCCCGCCGACATCGCCCAGGCGCTCCAGACCTTGCGCTGCATCGAGGCCGATGACGACGGCCGCTGGCGCATCACCGACAAGGGCCTGCTGGCCCTGCGCATGGAAGAGCCCGGCGCCATCCATCTGCGCTGACGCGGCGCGTCGGCGCGCGCCGAAATTCCAAAGAATCTTGCGAATGTTTTCCCGGAAGGCGGCAAGGCTGCGGCCTTTGCGCGCGCGCCCGCGCGGCATGCGGGAATCTCCTGAGATGGAATAGGCGATTTCGCGCCCCGTCGCGGTATCGCCGCGCGCGCGGCACCGGTAAGATGAACTCGCGTGACGTTTGCAGGTCTATTCATACGAGCGGGCTTTCTGCACCCGCCGCGTCACGCGTGGTTCACGCGTTTAGGTAACCGACTGGGAGGTAACACATGCAGCATCGTGACCAGGAAGTACTGATCGACGTTTCCACAGCGGCCATGGATACCGGCGGATATGGCGTATTGCTGACGGTAACGGCCGAGGGCGGCACCGAAGTGGATGCCGCATTTTCCCACTTGGGCAACTGCGCCTCGTTGGACGAGGCACGTGATCGCGCGGAACTGTTCGCGCAGAACTGGGTCGAGGAAAACATCTTCCGCTAGCGCGGAAACCATGCAGAAGGGAGTTCGTAGCCGTATCGGTCTGTGTGGTCATGGCGCTTGGCTAGAGGCGCGGTGAAAAGAATGCAGCGAAAATTTCGGTTATCGTCGCTGCTCCATAACATGAGGCTCCGTTGGAGCCCGCGCCGTTCCAAGATGGCAGCCGCACAGACCAACTCCACGCTCGCAGCCGGCATTCGCGCGCTGCGCGCGCATTTCGATTCAGTGATCCTGCCCATGTGGATGGGACCGGGCTTCAACCAGGCGCTCGGGCTACCCTTCGAATCACTGGATGCCGCTTCCGGGAATCCGCTGCCCGCCGAACGTTATCGCGCGATGGCGTGCGCGCGCCAGCTCTACGTGTACGCCGAGGCGTCGGGGGCCGACGCGGCCGCGCATGCCGACCGCCTGTTCGAGTCCCTGTGCGCCCATTTCCAGGATGCGCGCGGCGGCTGGCGCTACAGCGTGGACGCGCAGGCGCGTCCGTTGGACGAGACCCAGGATCTCTATACCCACGCCTTCATCGTGTTCGCCTGCGCCGCGTATTTCCGGCGCTCGCGCAACGCCGGGGCGCGCAAGCTCATGCTGGGCGCGGCGGAAACCATCGAGGCCCGCTTCAAGCGGCCCGACGGTCTGTACGAAGCGGCTGTCGCTTCGGACTGGAGCCGCGCGCTGCGCGGCCCGGCCCAGAATCCCATGATGCATCTGACCGAAGCCTACCTGGCCGCCGCGCAGGTGGCCGAACCGGCGCTGTTCGCGCAGCGGCTGCGCGCGCTGGCGCAGGGCATCTCCCAGCATTTCGTGCATGCGCCCACGCAGTGCGTGTCCGAGGCGCCGCAGGGAACCCCGGACAACCGGCATGAGCCCGGCCATCAGTTTGAATGGCTGTCCCTGGTGCGCGGCGCGGCCGAAGTGTTTGACGGACTCGAACTGGCCGAGAGCCTGCCGCGCGCCGCGCAGTGGGCGCGCCGCCATGGCGTCGACGCCATGGGCGTGCGCGCCGCGCTGGCGGAAAACGGCGCGGTGCGCGACGACACTCGTCGCATCTGGGCGCAGGCGGAGTATCTGCGCATGCTGGCGGTGCTGGGCGAGCGCGAAGCGCTGGCCGGGGCGCTCGATGGCTTTCGCGCCCGGTTCCTGCATGCCGGCGGCTGGTACGAGTGCCTGGATGCTCAGGGAGCGGTGGCGCGCGGCGATATGCCGTCGACCTCGCCATACCACCTGGCGACCTGCCTGGCGGCGCTGTCAGAAGCGGGCTGATGCGTGCTGATGCGGGCCATATGGGGCTGATGTGAGGCTGATGTGGAGTGTGGCATCCACGTTGACTTCGTCGGAGCGGACCCGGCGATCCTGCGTAGCGCCTTGCGCGGATTGCGCTGACTGTCCGATTTCTGCACATATTTCCCACTCATTCTTGCTTCGTTAACAATTTTTTGCGAAGAACATTGGTGAAATCCCTTACAATTTCGTAACTAAGTTTGTGGGGAAGCATCAATGAGCGTTATGTGCTTGGCTTGCCAACGCATTAACCCTGGCCTGGCCGGCGTCGCGCCGCACGCGCAGCTCGGCCACCAAGGATTCACCAACCCGACGCAGCGTGGCCGCGAGGAAAGCCGCGAGGATCATTTCCGCTGCCTGAGCTGCGGCGCCAAATGGTTGCGCGAAACGGACAAATGGGGCGTGGACCTGGGCTTCAAGCTCGCGCCCTGATTTTCCACGGCGGCATCGAAGGAACCAGCCCCTTGCGAGGGGCTTTATCACGTCTGGCGGCCGCGCCGCAGGCGCGGCAGAGGGGGCGGGCGAGGAGCAGGGAGGCCTAGCCTCCTGCCGCCGCCACGTCCGGATCCGCGCCGGCGGTATCCAGCAGCCATTTCCTGAAGCAGGCCAGCGCGTAGTGGTCGCGCCGCTGTGGCGGCGCGCAAAGATGGTAGCCGCGGGCGATGCGCGCCTGCAGCCCGGGGAAGGGCGCGGAGACGCGGCCGGCCAGCAGATCATCGCGCACCAGGCAGCGCTGCAGCACGGCGATGCCCATGTCCGCCATCACGGCCCGCACCAGCAGCGAGACCTGATCGAAGCCGCTGGCCAGCTTCAGTCGCTCGCGCGGCGCGCCGACGGCGCTGAACCATTGCGCCCAGTTCTCCACGCCATTGCCGTGATAGAGCAGCGGCTCGCCCAGCAGGCCGGCGGGCGTGTCCCACATGCCTTGTGACCGCCGCGCGACCAGGCGCGCGGGATGGCAGATGACCACCATTTCGCGGCCGATCACGTAGTCGGCCTGCCAGCCGGGCCATTGGTCCCGCTCGCCCGAGAGAATGCTGGCGTCGGGCGTGGCGCCGGAAAAATCCTCGTCGCGCCGGTATGGCGCGAAGCTCAGCTGGATCTCGGGGTGACGCTGATGGAAGTCGGACAGGCGCGGCATCAGCCAGGCGCTGGCCAGCGTCGGCACGCTGGACAGCGTCAATTGCAGCCGGCGGTCCTGCGCGCGCAATCCGGCGCTCAGGGTTTCGATGGCGCGCAGCGGTTCCTGGGCGCCGTCATAGAGCTTGCGGCCAGTGTCGGTCAGCGTCAGGCCGTGCGCGTTGCGGCGCATCAGCGGCTGGCCGAAATGCGCCTCCAGGCGCGAGATCGCCCGGCTGACCGCGCCCTGGGTCACGCACAGCGCCTCGGCGGCCTGGGTGAAGCTGCCCAGGCGGGCCGCCGTGACGAAGGCATGCAGCTCCGACATGGAAGGCGAATGCAGACGCATCGGGCGATCTCTTGCATGATCTTTGGTAATGAAGGCGTGCAATATAGTCGTTTGAAAGGCGACCGTAAAGTTCGGACACTGGCGGCCTGCAACGACCACGTCACTTTCCCGGAGTAGCCCTCATGTCCCGCCGCCTTTCCGGCCGGTTCGCGCGCGTCGCGCTCGCCGGCATCATCGCCACGCTGACCTTCGCCGGCGCCGCCCGCGCCGCCGACTATCCCACCCGGCCGATCAAGCTGGTGGTGCCCTTCGCCGCAGGCGGTTCCACTGACATCGTGGCGCGCCTGGTGGCCGAGTACGCAGGCCGCGACCTGAAGCAGACCATCGTGGTCGAGAACAAGGCCGGCGCCGGCGGCTCGCTCGGCATGGAGCAGGTCGCCCGCTCGACGCCGGATGGCTACACCATCGGCATGGCGACGATGAGCACGCACGGTTCCAACCCCGCCGTCTACCGCAAGATGAACTACGACCCGGTCAAGGACTTCGCGCCGATCGGCAACGTGCTGGCCGTGCCCAGCATCTTCGCGGTCAATCCGCAGATCCCGGTCAAGAACATGGCCGAGTTCGTGGCGCTGGCCAAGGCTACGCCCGACAAGTACAGTTTCGCCTCGCCCGGCGTGGGTTCGCTGGGCCACGTGAACATCGAGAACTTCATGATGCTGGCCGGCATGAAGCTGCTGCACGTGCCGTATCGCGGCGCGGGTCCGGCGCTCAACGACGTGATGGGCGGCCAGGTGGACGCCATCACCGACAACCTGTCCTCGACCCTGCCGCAGGTCGCCGGCGGCAAGCTGCGCGCGTTGGCCGTGCTGGGCGCGCAGCGTTCGCCCTTGCTGCCGGACGTGCCCACCTACATCGAGCTGGGCTATCCCGATATGGGCACGGGCGGCTGGTTCGGCCTGGTGGCGCCGGCCGGCACGCCGCCGGCCGTGATCGAACGCCTGAACCAGGCGGTGCGCGCGGCGATGGATAATGCGGAATTCCGCAAGAAGGCGGAGGACGTGGGCGGCACGCTGATGCCGACCACACCGCAGGAGTTCCAGGCCCAGATCAACGAGGCCCTGGCCCGTTACGCCAAGGTGGCCAAGGCCGCCAACATCCAGGCAGACTGACGATGACGCAAGCCGATTTCCAGCCCGTATCCGTATTCGAACCCGCTGTCGCGGCGTTGCCGCTGGTCTGTGATTCGCCGCACAGCGGCGAGACGTATCCGGCGGATTTCGGTGCCGCGGCTTCGCTGGCGCAGCTGCGCCAGGGCGAGGACACGCATGTGGACGCGCTGTGGTCGGCGGCGCCAGCGCTGGGCGCGACCCTGGTCGCCGCCAATTTTCCGCGCGTGTACATCGATCCCAATCGCACGCTGCGCGACCTGGATCCCGAGCTGTTGGCCGAACCCTGGCCCGGGCCGCTGGAGCCCGGTGAAAAGACGCGATTGGGCAAGGGGTTGATCTGGCGCCGCATGGACAAGGCCACGCCGATCTACGACCGCAAGCTCACGCTCGCCGAGGTGCGCCATCGCATCCAGGCCTATTACGAGCCCTATCATGCGGCCCTGTCGCGCGCGATCGGCGATACCGTGCGGCGCTTCGGCGCCGTCTGGCACCTGAACCTGCATTCCATGCCCAACGACGCCTATGAGCGGCTGGGCCGGACCAGTCCGCATCCCTTGGCCGACTTCGTGCTGGGCGATCGCGACGGCAGCACGTGCGAACCGGCGTTCATCGCCCTGATCGAGACCGCCTTGCGCGCCAAGGGCTATACCGTTGCGCGCAACGATCCCTACAAGGGCGTGCAGCTGATCGCGCAGATCGGCCAGCCCGCGCTGAACCGTCACAGCCTGCAGGTCGAGATCCGCCGCCCGCTGTATATGGACGAGGCCAGCCGCGAGCGCAACGAAGGTTTCGAAGCGCTGCGCGCGGACCTGACCGACGTGCTGTCGCAAACCGCCGCCTATGTGCGCGAGCGCATCGCCGCGACGGAATCGACAAAATAGAAAATACGCCGCGATGGCGGTTCCTCAAGGCGGCAAGAGCGGCGTTGACGCATGTCAACGCCGTTTTTATTGGCGCTGGCAAGATGGGTCCCCCTGTGCCAGCGGCGGCTGCTTAAGTTTCAGCCGCGTCCGCCGTTGTCGTAGGACAGCAGCGTGTCGCGGTGCGACCGCGCCATAAGAGACAAGGAACCGGCATGGCCGAGAAGATCATCAACGGATTTTCAGTGGTGGCGTATGCGACGCAACCCGAGGGACGCGTGCCCGCGCGCGCGTTTCTGGAGACGCGGCGCCTGCCCGTTAAACCGTCCAAGGACGCCGCGAAGGCGCAGGCGGAAAAGGCGGCGCAGCAGGAAGGCGAAGAGCCGCAGGATCAGGCGCCCGAGCAGGAAGAGCCGCAGCCTTTCGAGATCTTCATCAGCCGGCGCTTTCGCAGCACGGTCGAGGCGATGTCGGCCGCGCGCAACGCGCTGGACCGCGTCAAGAGCGTGGACGCGGAAGGCGTGCCCGACCACCTGCCGGAGTAGGCCGCGCGCCGCGCCGGCGGCGTTGCCGCCGGCATTCCGATGGCGCCGCGCGCCACCGGTCACATATTGTTATCCCGACTTTGTATTTGTCCTGGCCCTTGGCGCAGACGGATGATGCCGCATGGCAAGCATCGCCATTCACAGTCTGCTCATAAGGAAGGTTGATGAATACGAAAGTCCACACGGGCGCGGACGGCGCCCGGGGTTTGTCGCGCGGCATATCCCGCCGCGCGCTGTTGCGCGCCGCCGGCGTCGCCGGCCTGGCCGCGCCGCTCGGCATGCTGGGTTCGCGCGTGCTGGCGGCCAATACCGCGCCGCGCACTTTCAAGATCGCGTGGAGCCAGACCGCCGTCTGCCAGTCGCCCGTGTCGGTGGCGCTGGAGCGCGGCTTTTTCGACAAGTACGGCCTGCGCGTCGAGCGCATCAACTTCAGCGGCTCGACCGATCAGCTGCTTGAAGCCATCGCCACCGGCCATGCCGATGGCGGCATCGGCATGGCGCTGCGCTGGCTCAAGCCGCTGGAGCAGGGCTTCGACGTCAAGCTGGCCGTCGGCACGCACGGCGGCTGCATGCGGCTGCTGACGCCGGCCGATTCGCCCATCAAGAGCGTGCAGGATCTGAAGGGCCGGCGCGTGGCCGTGTCGGACCAGGCCAGCCCGGTGAAGAACTTCTTCGCCATCCGCGTGGCGCAGCTGGGCCTGGATCCCGATCAGGTGGACTGGCGCCAGTATCCGCAGGACCTGTTCGGCGAAGTGCTGAGGAAGGGCGAGGTCGACGCCATCGCTGGCGACGATCCGCTCATCTACACGCTGCGCGAGGACAACAAGCTGCGCGAGATCGCCACCAATCTGGAAGGCGACTACGAGAACCGCACCTGCTGCGTGCTGGGCCTGCGCGGCGACCTGGTGCGCAAGGACCCGGAGGCCGCCGCCGCCATCACGCGCGCAGTGATCGACGCGCAGCGCTGGACCGCGTCCAATCCCGACGAGACCGCGCGCATCTTCGCGCCCTACGTGCCGGGCAAGGTGCCGGCCGAGCGCGTGGCGCAGATCCTGCGCAGCCACACGCACGGCCATGCCTCCACCGGCGCCGCGCTGCGCGAGGAAATCGTGGGCTACGCCAAGGACCTGAAGATCATCAAGGTCCTGAGCGCGAACCTGGACATCAACAAATACGCGCAAGCGGTGGTGCCCAATGTCCTCGGCTGACGCGGCGTTGGCCGCCAGCGCGGCGCGCGCTCCGGCGCGCGCGCCGGGATGGCGCCTGTGGAAGACCGGCGCGGTCGCCGCCGCGCTGTGGGCCGGCGTGGGCGGGCTGACGCTGGGCCTGCCCAATATCGAGGTCGGCTTCACGTCCTGGAGCTATACGCGCGAGTTCGGCGTGGCGGCGCTGGCGCTGGCGGCCCTGTTGCTGCTGGCGGCGGTGTCGGGCCGCGAACAGGCCCGGCCGGCGCAGGCGCTGCGCCGCGCCGGACCGTGGTTCGCGGCGCTGGCGGTGGCCGTGGGCGGTTGGGAGCTGGCAACCGCCAAGCTGGCCCTGCTGCCCAGTCCCTTCTTCGCGCCGCCGCAATCGCTGATCGAGGTCTACGTCTCGGACTACAAGCGGCTCCTGGACAGCCTGATCAATTCGCTGTGGCTGCTGTTCAACGGTTTCGCGCTGGGCGCGGCGGCGGGCTTCCTGACCGGCGTGGCGATCGGCTGGTCGCGCGGGCTGGGCTACTGGGTGCATCCGGTGCTGCGCTTCCTGGGACCGGTGCCGTCGACCGCGCTCTTGCCGATGGCGTTCTACTTCTTTCCGTCCGGTTGGTCGGCGGCGGTGTTCCTGATCGCGCTGGCGACCTGGTTCCCCGTCACCGTGCTGACCTGGTCCGGCGTGGCGGGCGTGAACCGCGCCTACTACGACGTGGCGCGCACCATGGGCGCCAGCGAGTGGTTCCTGGTGCTGCGCGTGGCCATACCGGCGGCGTTGCCGCAGGTCTTCGTCGGCCTGTTCATGGGGCTGGGCGCGTCGTTCTCGGTGCTGGTGGCCGCCGAAATGATGGGCGTGAAATCCGGCCTGGGCTGGTATCTGTCCTGGGCGCAGGGCTGGGCGTCGTACGCCAATATGTACGGCGCGCTGATCGTGATGGCGCTGGTGTTCTCGGGCCTGATCACGCTGCTGTTCCTGGGGCGCGACCGCCTGCTCGCATGGCAGAAGGGAGTCGTCAAATGGTAGCCGTGGCGCAATCGGTTTCCCCGGCGCCGGCGGCGCATCCACCGGGATTCGGCGCTGCGGCGGGCGCGCCGGCGGCGCGCGGCGCGGCCCTGTCGGTGCGCGGCGTCAATCACCGCTTCGAGCTGGAAGGCGCGGCCCTGCCGGTGCTGGACAACATCGACCTGGATATCCAGCCGGGCGAGTTCGTGGCCCTGCTCGGTCCGAGCGGCTGCGGCAAGTCCACGCTGCTGCGCCTGGTCGCGGGACTGGAACCGCCGGCCGAGGGCGCGCTGCTGGCCGACGGCGAGCCCATCGCCGGTCCGTCGCCCTCGCGCATCGTGGTGTTCCAGGACCCCACGCTGTATCCCTGGCGCACGGTCCGGAACAACGTGGCGCTGGGCCTGCAGGCGCGCGGCCTGCTCAAGACCCAGGGCGCGCGCGTGGACGATGCCTTGCAGCGCGTCGGCCTGCAGGCCTTCGGCCACGCTTATCCGCATCAGCTGTCCGGCGGCATGGCGCAGCGCGCGGCGCTGGCGCGCGCGCTGGTCAATGACCCGCGCATCCTGATCCTGGACGAGCCCCTGGGCAAGCTGGATTCGCTGACCCGCATCGCCATGCAGTCCGAGCTGGTGGACTTGTGGCAACGCGCGGGCTTCACCGCGCTGCTGGTGACGCACGACGTCGAGGAAGCGCTGTTCATGGCGACCCGCATCGTGGTGCTGAGCGAGCGGCCGGCGCGCATCAAGGACGAGATCGTCAATGACCTGCCGTATCCGCGTCATCGGGGCGATCCGAAGCTGGCGGCGTTGCGGCATCGCGCCTTGGCGCTGCTGGGCCTGGACGCGACGTGGTGAGTACCGTGGCGATGGCGCTGGCGGCCGCGGCGGCGCCAGCGGCCATGCTGGCCTGGTCGCGGGCCGCCCTGGCGGGCGAAGGCGGGGCGGGGCGCGCGCGGCTGGCCTGGGCTTCGGCCTGGACGCTGGCCGGGGTGGCCGGGCTGGTGGCCTTGGGCTGGTCGCGGGCACAGGGCTTGCCAGGCCTGCTGGGTTCCCGCGCCGGACATCTGGCGCTGGCCTCGGGCGCGGCGCTGGCATTGGCCCTGGCCGCCGCATGGCTGTGGCGGCGCGAGGCGGATACGGATTCCCATGACGGCAAGCCGGCGCGTCGCGGCGCGGTGCTGGCCGCCGGCGCACTGGCCTTGCTGGCGCTGCTGCTGGGGCAGGGCTTCGCCTGGCAGGGCGGCGAGTCGCTGGCGGTGGCCCATTGGCCCTTTGCCTGGCGCTATGACGCGGACCTGCCTGTCAGCCCGCATACCTGGCGGCGGCTGGCCTGGGCCGGCGCGCAGATGGCGTCGGCCGTGCTGCTGGCCCTGGCGGCGTGGCGTTGGCGTCGCTGGCGCATCGCCCTGTCGCTGGCGGCCATCGCGCTGGGCGCGAGCGTCAGCTGGCCGCATCCGCGCATGCTGCTGACCGAGGCGCGGGCCACTTCCTACCAGCGTTCGCCGCTGCCGTTCTCGGACCGGGAGCTGCTGCGCGGCGCGGCCTTGTACCAGGCGCACTGCGCGTCCTGCCACGGGGCGGGCGCGGACGGACGCGGCGTGCGCGCGGCCAGCCTGCCGCGCTGGCCCAGCGTGCTGGGTCCGGCCCTGTTCGACAACCGGCTGGAGGGCGAGCTGCACTGGCGCGTGGCGCATGGCGGCGACGCGCCGCAGGACGCCCCGGCCATGCCGGCCTTTGGCGCGGCGCTGAGCGACGACGACATCTGGCGCGTGCTGGACTATCTGCGGCTGCAGGCCTATGGCCTGAGCGGCGGGGCGGGCATGCCGGCGGTGCCGGCGCCGGCCGTGGCGCTGTCGTGCCGGGATGGCCGAGCGGCCTGGCTGACGGACCTGCGAGGCCTGCCCGTGCGGGTGCTGGCGCAGGCGCCGGGCGCCTCGCCCGAGCCACAGGACCCGCGCCTGCTGACCGTGGCCCTGAGCCGCGACGGCGCGCCGGTTGCCGACGCGGACTGCGTGGCGACGGGGCCGCAAGCCTGGGCCGCCTATGCGCTGGCGGCCGGCCTGCCCGAGGATGGGCTGGCCGGCGCGCAATTCATGGTGGACCGGCGCGGCTGGCTGCGCGCGCGCCGGCTGCCGGGCGCGGCGCCGGCCTGGACCAGCGCCGACAACGTCTGCGGCCCCGACGGCCGCATGGAGAACAGCTCGGCCCAGGGCCTGGGCGAGCTGCTGGGCGCTATGGACCGCAAGCCCATCCCCATTCCCGATATCCGGCGCGCTCCGCAAGGAGCGGGCCTTCCGGATGCGCGTCACGCGCATCGTTCCTGAGCAAGCACCGAGACAGAAGCCATGAGCAACTTGAACGAATACCTGGGCCAGAAACGCGAAGCCGTGCTGCGGCGCAATGCCCGCGATCCGCAGACCGTCGAGCCCGTGAAGCTGCGCGCGCAGGTGTCGGCCGAAGGCCGCAGCGGCGTGCGCCGCATCCGCATCCGCGATCATCAGGTGGTGAGCGACAGCCCCGCCGATTTCGCCGGTTACGACCTGGGCCCCAGTTCGCCCGAGCTGCTGCTCGGGTCGCTGGGCAGCTGCCTGACGCACATCTTCCTGATCAAGGCGGCCGAATTGCAGCTGCCGCTGGAGTCGCTGCAGGTGGAGATCGAGGGCGACCTGGATCCGCGCGGCGGCAAGCCGGGCTATGAGAACGTGCCGTTCTTCCCGCACAACATCCGCTACACCGCGCACATCGTGTCGCCCGCCGACGAGGCGCAAGTGCGCGCGGTGCACGAGGCGGTGGAGCAGTGGTGTCCCATCCTGAACCTGCTCAAGCGTCCGCAGCCGCTGGAGGGCAGCGTGCGGCACACGCGGCCGGCGACGCAGTAGACAGGGCCGGGAGCGGGGCGCGGAGCCGGGCGCGATCAGGGCGTGGGCCAGGGCGTGGGCCGGGGCGCTGGCCTGAGCGCGGGTTTGGGCGAGAGGGGGCCGGACGCTCAGGCCAGCCGGCTGCGCATCAGGATCTCGGTCAGCGCGCGGGTGGGCCGGTTGGGCGAGGGCGCCGCGATCACGATGAATTCCACCTGCGGCAGCGGCGGCAGCCGCTGCGCGCCGGCCGGCGGCGCGAGCCCGGCGGTGGACAGGTGCGACGGCTGCACCGTCACGCCCAGGCCGGCGCGCGCCGCCGCCTGGCAGCCGGCATAGCTGGTGCTGGTGCAGACGATCTGCCAGCTGCGTCCGGCGCGCGCCAGCGCGTCCAGCGCCAGCCCGCGCGTGACGCTGGGCTCGCGCAGCAGGATCAGCGGCAGCGGCGCGTCGGGATCCAGCGGCAGGCCTTCCTTGGCCTGCCACAGCAGCGCTTCCTTGTGCAGCGTCTGGCCGCGCCGGTCGCCGCGCCGGCGCTTGCCGATCATCACGTCCAGCGCGTTGTCGTCCAGCAGCTTGTACAGCTCGCTGGTGACGCCGATGCTGATGTCCAGCTCGACCTCGGGATGCGCCAGCCGGAAGGCGGCCAGCACGTCGGGCAGGGGCCCCAGCGCCAGGTCGTCGGAGGTGCCCAGCCGCACGCGGCCGCGCAGCCGGGGCGCGTCGAACAGGCGTTCGGCCCGTTCGTGGGCGTCCAGGATGATGCGCGCATGCACCAGCAGGCTGCGGCCGTCGCTGGTCAGCGCCAGCGTGTGGGTGTCGCGCACGAACAGCCGCCGGTTCAGCGCCTGCTCCAGCTGGCGCACGTGTTCGCTGACGGTGGGCTGGGTCAGGCCCAGCCGCCGCGCGGCCTCGGTGAAGCTGGGCGCGGCGGCCGCGGCGGCGAAGGTCTTGAGCCAGAGCGGATTGAGCATGGCGGCTGGTAATAGGAAATTCCGATGACAGTCAAAGTAATCAATGGGCTTCACGATGGCAAGGGGCGCGCCTATAGTGGCCGGGAACTGTCCTGGAACTTCCGCCATGCGCCGCTTTCTGCCCGATGCCTTCACCCTCACGCTGATCGCCACCGTGATCCTGGCCAGCGTGTTTCCCGCCGTGGGCCAGGGGGCGTCGTTCATGCTGGTCGCCAGCAACGTGGCGATCTCGCTGCTGTTCTTCCTGCATGGGGCGCGGCTGTCCACCGACGCCATCGTGGCGGGCGTGAAGGACCTGCGCCTGCATGCCCTGATCCTGGGCTGCACCTTCGTGCTGTTCCCGCTGCTGGGACTAGGGCTGCGCGCGCTGTTCCCGGGGCTGCTGACGCCGGGGCTGTGGCTGGGCGTGCTGTTTGTCTGCACGCTGTCCTCCACGGTGCAGTCGTCCATCGCCTTCACGTCCATGGCGCGCGGCAACGTGCCCGGCGCCATCTGCGCGGCCACCGCTTCGAACCTGCTGGGCACGGTGCTGACGCCGCTGCTGGTGGCCGTGCTGCTGCACCGCCAGGGCGGCGGTCACGGGCTGGCCGACGCCGGCCGCATCCTGCTGCAATTGCTGCTGCCGTTCGCGTTGGGCAGCCTGCTGCGGCCCTGGATCGGCGCCTGGGCCCAGCGCAACAGCCGCGTGCTGTCCAAGGTGGACCGAAGCTCGATCCTGCTGGCCGTCTACACCGCCTTCAGCGAAGCGGTGGCGCAGGGCATCTGGCACGCCTTTCCGCCGCTGGACCTGGCCACCATGGTACTGGTCAACGCGGTATTGCTGGGCGCGGTGCTGCTGATCACCACCTGGGGCGCGCGCCGGCTGGGCCTGTCCAAGGAGAACGAGATCACGCTGGTGTTCTGTGGCTCGAAGAAATCGCTGGCCTCGGGCATTCCGCTGGCGACCGTGCTGTTCGGCACGTCGCAGATGGGCATCGTGGTGCTGCCCCTGATGATCTTCCACCAGATGCAGCTGATGGTCTGCGCGGTGCTGGCGCGGCGCTATGCCGACCGGGAAGCGCCGGCGGCAGGGGACGCGGCGCCGGCCCGGGTCTGACGCGGCCCGGGCCTGGAGCCGGCCTCGCCGTATGGCCCCCGAGCCAGGGACAGCACACCAGCCGTCCGGCGGCCAGGGACGGCCCGCGCTCAGGCGGCGTCCAGCGGGCGGATCTTGCCGGCGGGGCGCCAATAGACCGCGCCGTCGCGTTCCTGCACATCCAGCGCCGTGAGGCGGCCGTTCTTGCAGGGGCCGCCCACGCACAGGCCGGTGTCGGGCTGGTAGGTGGCGCCGTGGCGCGCGCACATGATGAGGTCGCCCGCGCGGGTGAAGAAGCTGCCTTCCCAGTCCAGTTCCACGCCCACGTGGGCGCAACGGTTCAGGTAGCCGTGCACGCGGTCCTGGTAGCGCACGAAGAAGGCCGTGGTCTGGCCGGCGGCATCGTGCACCGGCACTTTCACGCCCAGGCCGCCGTTCACCAGGTCGGCGGCGCTACAGACGAGGACTTCGGGGGCGGCGGGGGATTCCTGCATGGCGGGGCCTTGGATTCAAAGGGGGCGATCTTCGGACAGTGGGGGAGGGCTTGTCAATCCGCCGGGCTTCGCAGCTGCCGCGCCCACATGCCGGCGTAGACGCCGTCGCGCGCCAGCAGTTCCTGGTGGCGGCCGCGCTCGACCACCAGGCCATCGGCCAGCACGATGATCTCGTCGGCGTCGGCCACGGTCGACAGCCGGTGCGCGATGATGAGCGTGCTGCGACCCTGGCTGACTTCGCGCAGGTTGGCCTGGATCTCGCGCTCGGTGTGGGTGTCCAGCGCGCTGGTGGCTTCGTCGAACAGGAACACGGCGGGATTCTTGAGCAGCGTGCGGGCGATGGCCACGCGCTGCTTCTCGCCGCCGGACAGCTTCAGCCCGCGTTCGCCCACCATGGTGCCGTAGCCGTCGGGCATGGCCATGATCAGGTCGTGCACATGGGCCAGTCGCGCGGCGGCCTCGATCTCGGCGTCGCTGGCGCCGGGGCGGCCGTAGCCGATGTTGTAGCGGATGGTGTCGTTGAACAGCACCGTGTCCTGCGGCACCACGCCGATGGCGGCGCGCACGCTCTGCTGGGTGACTTCGCGCAGGTCCTGGCCGTCGATCAGGATGGCGCCGGCGTCGGCGTCGTAGAAGCGGAACAGCAGGCGCGCGATGGTGGACTTGCCCGCGCCGGACGGGCCGACCACGGCCACGGTCTTGCCGGCCGGAATGCGGAAGCTGACGCCCTTCAGGATCGGCCGGCGCTCGTCGTAGCCGAAACGCACGTCGCGGAATTCGACTTCGGCGCCGGACACGGCCAGATCGCGCGCGCCGGGCCGGTCGGCGATCTCGCGATCCTGGTCCAGCAGCTCGAACATGCGCTCCATGTCGATGATGGCCTGCTTGATCTCGCGGTAGATGAAGCCGAAGAAGCTCAGCGGCGAATACAGCTGCAGCAGGTAGGTGTTGACCAGCACGAAGTCGCCCAGCGTGTAGCGGCCCTCGGCGATGCCCTGGGCGGCCATCCACATGACCAGCGTCAGGCCCGCGGAAATGATGGCGGCCTGGCCGATGTTCAGGATCGACAGGCTGACCTGGCTGCGCACGGCGGCGCGCTCGTAGCGGCTGAGCGAGGCGTCGAAGCGCCGCGCCTCGTGCTCCTCGTTGCCGAAGTACTTGACCGTCTCGTAGTTCAGCAGGCTTTCGATGGCCTTGGTGTTGGCCTCGGAGTCGGTCTCGTTCATCTGGCGGCGGAACTTGGCTCGCCATTCGGTGACCAGCAGCGTGTAGGCGATGTACAGCGTGACCGTGGCGCCGGTGGCCAGCGCCAGCCAGCCGTCGAACATGCGCCACAGCACCACGCAGACCAGTCCGATCTCGAAGAACGTGGGCAGGATGTTGAACAGCAGGAAGGACAGCAGGGTCTGGATGCCCTTGGTGCCGCGTTCGATGGCGCGGTTCAGCCCGCCGGTCTGGCGCGCCAGGTGAAAGCGCAGCGCCAGTCCGTGCAGGTGGCGGAAGATCTGCAGCCCGACGGCGCGGATGGCGTGCTGGCCGACGCGGGCGAAGATGGCGTCGCGCAGTTCGGAGAAGATCAGCGACAGCACCCGCGCCCCGCCGTAGGCCAGGATCAGGCCCAGCGGCACGGCGACCGCGCCGGGCGCGCCCTGGCCCAGCGCGTCGACCGCGTGCTTGTACAGCACCGGCACGTAGACGGTCGCGGCCTTGGCCGCGAACAGACAGAGCAGGGCGATGACCACGCGCGCCTTCAGGCCGGGGCGTCCGGGCGGCCATAGATAGGGGAACAGGGTGCGCAGGGTGGAAAAGCCGTTGCGGCCCTGGGGCCGCGTGGGGGTGGCAGGCATGAGCAGATGGAATAGGTGGTGGGCGCGAGAGGCGGGTCGGAGCCACCAGCGCGGCGCCGGCCGACTTGCGGCGGCCGGGTTCAGGGCGCCATTATCGGACAGCGGCGCTATTATCTGCCTGAAAACCCTGGGGTCGGCCTGCTATTCCAGGGCATCGCGATCCAGCATCGCATCGCGGGCGCAGCGCGACGGGCCCGCATTCCTTGTGTTACAGACCAGGGGCTCCGCCCGGCTGCGGTTCCTGGTCGCGCGGCCGGGCCGCCAGGGCGGCGCCGCGAATCATGGAGGGGTTTATGTCGAAAGTACCCGCAGTCAAATTGAACGACGGGAACAGGATTCCGCAGTTGGGCCTGGGCGTGTGGCAAGTGCCGGACGAGCAGGCCGCCGCCAGCGTCAAGGAAGCGCTGGCCGCCGGCTACAGGTCCGTGGACACGGCCGCGATTTACCAGAACGAGGAAGGCGTGGGCGCGGGGCTGCGCGCGGCCGGCGTTGCTCGCAAGGACCTGTTCATCACCACCAAGCTGTGGAACGACAAGCACGGCTACGACGACGCCCACGCGGCGATGGACGAGAGCCTGCGCAAGCTGGGCCTGGCCTATGTCGACCTGTACCTGATCCACTGGCCGGTGGCCGGCAGCGACAAGTTCCTGGAAGCCTGGCGCGCGATGATCGAGATGAAGCAGGACGGCCGCGCGCGCTCGATCGGCGTGTCGAACTTCACCGAGGCCAACCTGAGCCGGTTGATCAAGGATTCCGGCGTGACGCCGGCGGTGAACCAGATCGAGCTGCATCCCGGATTCGCGCAGCGCGAGCTGCGCGCCTTCCATGAGCGCCACGGCATTGCCACCGAATCCTGGAGCCCGCTGGCCCAGGGCAAGGCGGTACAGGAAAAGGTGATCCAGGAACTGGCGCGCAAGCATGGCAAGACGCCGGCGCAGATCACGCTGCGCTGGCACCTGCAGAGCGACCTGATCGTGATTCCGAAGTCGGTCACGCCGGCGCGCATCCGCGAGAACATCGACGTGTTCGATTTCGAGCTGTCGCGGGCCGACATGGACGCCATCGACGGCATCGTCGAAGGCGCGCGGTTGGGCCCGGATCCGGAGCGCTTCGGCAAATGAGCGATGCGCGCCCGGCCTGGGCCGGGCGCGGCTGCGCGGGCAGGAGCGCGCGTCAGCGTTCCTGCGGGAAGGCCCAGTAGCGCACGATCACGCCCAGCAGGATGGTCAGCGCCGTCCACGAGGCCCAGTGCCAGCCGCCGGTGCCCAGCAGCGCGGCCAGCAGGCCGAACACGCTCAGCAACCCCAGCACGATGGGCGCGCCCCAGACGAACATGAAACCGCGATTCTGCTTGCTCATGCGGGCGTCCTTTGCACGGCGGCCGCCGCTTCGTGCCGGCGCATCAGGTCGGCGATGCGCGCTTCGGTGGCGCGGCGTCGCGCCAGCCACAGGTACAGGCCGCTGACCAGCACCACGATGGTGATCAGGTCGAGCAGGGCCCAGATGATCTTCAGCGGCATGCCGCCGTAGTCGCCGAAATGCAGCGGACGCGACAGCTCCAGCGCGGTCAGGTACCAGGGCATGCGGGCCACGGTGGTGAGCGCGCCGGTCGCGCCGTCCACCAGCACCGGCGTGTTCAGGCGCGAGGTGAGCGGGGTGTCGCCGCGCATCCACACCAGGTAGTGGTGAGGGCTGCCGTAGGCGTTGCCGGGAAAGGCGATGAAGGAAATCTCGGTGCCGGGCATGGCCTGGCGCGCGGTATCCGCCGCCGCCTGCACCGAGGCCAGCTCTGCGGGAATGCCCTGGCCCTTGTAGGGCTCCAGGATGCCGACCAGCTCGGTGGACTGCCACAGGCGGAACAGCGGCGTGGACAGCTCGTTGACCACGCCCGTCAGTCCCACCACGAAGGCCCAGACCAGCGTGACGATGCCCAGCAGGTTGTGCAGGTCCAGCCATTTGAGCCGGGTCGAGCGCGAGGCGCGCACCGTGCCGAATTCGAGTTTCTTCATGAACGGACCGTACAGCACCACGCCCGACACGATGGCCACGCAGAACAGCAGGCCCATGAAGCCCAGGAACAGCTCGCCCGGCAGGCTGGCGAACAGGTCCACATGCAGCGACAGCATGATGCCCATGAAGGAAAAGCGGTCCTGCGAGTAGAGCGGACCGTCCAGCAGCACGTCGCCGGTGCGCGCGTCCATGCGCACGGCGTGGCCGGAAGCCAGGCCGTCGCCCGGCTTCTTGGCCATGCCGACGAAGGCCTGCGGCTCGTCCGGATCGAAGGACAGGTAGTCGACCACTTCGGCGGGGTACATGGAGCGGGCCTGGGCCACCAGCTTGTCGAAGTTGGCGCGCGGCGTGCCGGCGGGCACGTCCGACAAGGGCTTGCCGTCATCCAGCCAATGCTCTATCTCGTGGTGGAACACCAGCGGCAGGCCGGTCAGGCAGATGATCAGCAGGAACGCCGTACAGATCAGGCTGGTCCATTTGTGGACCACATACCAGGTTTTGATGGTGGAGGCGGAGGCCATGGGATGGGGGACGGCGGAGGGCCGCAAGCGCGGCCCTCGGGTGTGTCGGTTGATTGGAAGCGGAACAGTATCACGAATAATAGCTATTCTCGTAGCGTTTTGTGCGACGCCGGCCACTCCCGAGCGCTCGCCTGTCGCGGGCGAGCCGGCGGCCGTCAGCGCGCGGTTTCAAAGCGGGTTAAAAAGTAAGCTTGGCGGCGCCGTGCGGATGGCGTCCGCCCGCCGCCCCAGGCGGAGTCCGTGCCTGTCCGCCACCCTGGAACACCATGCAGCA
Organism: Achromobacter sp. 1011791174; assembly: GCF_059760925.1. Classification (NCBI taxonomy): domain Bacteria; kingdom Pseudomonadati; phylum Pseudomonadota; class Betaproteobacteria; order Burkholderiales; family Alcaligenaceae; genus Achromobacter; species Achromobacter sp. 1011791174. Next base: position 64,633 of record NZ_JCBANH010000018.1, on the reverse strand, counting down.
GCCTTTCCTCAGAATCCCTCGCAACGTCTCCGGCCGCGACTTCGCGGTGGGCGATGTGCATGGGCATTTTTCCCGCCTGCGTCAAAGCCTGGATCGGTTGGGTTTCGATCCGGCGCGCGACCGGCTGTTCTCGGTGGGCGACCTGGTGGACCGGGGGCCGGAGAACGAGCAGGTGCTGGACTGGCTGCGGCAGCCCTGGTTCCACGCGGTGCAAGGCAATCACGAGGACTACGCGATCCGCCACGTCCGCAGCGGCAAGGTGGACCAGATGAATTGGCGCGGCTACGGCGGCGGCTGGTTCCTGGACCTGCCCGAGGAACGGCAGCGCGAGTACGCGCAGGCCTTCGAGGCCCTGCCCGTGGCGATCGAGGTCGAAACGCGCGATGGGGCGGTGGGGCTGGTGCACGCGGACTGCCCGGTGCTGTTCTGGCCGCGCCTGGAAGAGGCGCTGCGCGACCGCTACAAGCGCACCAGCGCGGTCTGCCAGTGGTCGCGTGACCGCCTGCGCCTGGTGGATCGCGCCGGCGTGCTCGGCGTGCGCGCGGTGGTGGCCGGGCATACGCCCGTGGCCGAGCCGCTGTTGCTGGGCAACGTCTATCACATCGACACCGAAGGCTGGAAGGACGGCTACTTCACCTTCCTGGACCTGGAATCGCTGCAGGCCTGGCCGCGCGCCATGGTGACCGAGCCCGAGTCGCTGGACGGAGAAGCGGGCCAGGCCCAGGCCTGATCGCTCTTCAAGACGGCTTTATACAGACAGGACACGGCGTGCGCCGGGCCAGACCCGGTGCCGCATCGGCTTACACGCGCGGCACGGGGATGGGCGGAAAGGCGGGGTCGCCGCCCGCGGGGGCCTGGCCTGGGGACTGGCCCTGCGCCCGGCCCGGCACAGCGCCGGGCGTCGGCACGGGTAGCGGCTGGGCCACCGGCGCCTGGGCCGGCAGGCCTTGCGGCTGCGCCTGGTCCGGCTGGGCGATCGCGGGCTGTCCGGCGGCGGCCGGTCCCGAGCCGGGCTGACCCGCGCCGGGCAGCGCCGCGCCCGGCGTGGACAGCGGACGCACCGTGTTGTCGACGCCGCCGGTTGAGCGGTTGTTGTTGAGGAAATCGGTCAGCGCATCGCCCGAGGACAGGTCCAGCGAGGCCACCGCCTGGCCGGGCGGGAATTCACTGAAATAGAACTCGCCGTTGTCCACCAGCAGGCCGTCCGGACGCGGCGCGGGCTTGCTTTCGGGCACGCCCTTGAGCACGGGCTGCATGTAGTCCAGCCAGGTGCTCAGGGCCAGGCCGCTGCCGAATTCGTTGGTGCCTAGCGAGCGCGGCTGGTCGAAACCCATCCAGACAGTGGTGGCCAGCGTGGGCGTGAAGCCCGAGAACCAGACGTCGACGGCCTCGTTGGTGGTGCCGGTCTTGCCGCCCACGTCGTTGCGCTTGAGCTGCTGGTGCGCGCGCGCGCCGGTGCCGCTGGTGGCGGCGTCGCGCAGGATGCCGTCCATGACCCAGGCGGTGCGCGGGTCGATGGCGCGCGCGGCGGCGTCGCCGGCGACCACGGGCTGGGCCTGCATCAGCACATGGCCCGAGCGGTCGGTGACGCGGTCGATCAGGAAGGGCGTGACGCGGTAGCCGCCGTTGGCGAACACGCTGTAGCCGTTGACGACCTGCAGCGGCGTGGCGCCGCCCGCGCCCAGCGCCAGCGGCAGCACCGCCGGCCAGCGCGCCTTGTCGAAGCCGAAGCGGGTCAGGTAGTCCTGCGCGTATTGCGGGCCGATGGCCTGCAGGATGCGGATCGACACCATGTTCTTCGAGCGCATCAGGCCCTGGCGCAGGGTCAGCATGGGCTCGTAGCGGTTGCCGTCGTTCTTGGGCGACCAGGCCTTGGAGCCTGTCTGCTCGGCGGTCAGCATGAAGGGCTGGTCCGAGATCTGGGTGGCCGGTGTTAGGCCGCGCTCCAGCGCCGCCGCGTAGACGAAGGGCTTGATGTTCGAGCCCGGCTGGCGCCAGGCCTGGGTGGCGCGGTTGAAGGTGCCACGGTTGTAGTCGAAGCCGCCGATCATGGCGCGGATCGCGCCGTCCTGCGGCGCCATCGACACCAGCGCCGCCTGCAGCGCCGGCATGTTGATGATCTCCCAGCCGTCGCCGGCCTTGTGGATGTAGACCACCGAGCCGCGCCGCAGCCGCTGGCTGTCGGACGCCTTGGGGTTGAGCGCGCGGGCCACCACGGCCAGCGCCTTCTTGTCGGAAATCGTGATGATGTCGCGCGCGCTGCGGGCCACGGTCACTTCCGTCGGACTGGCGGCCAGCACCACGGCGGCCAGCAGGTCCTCGCTGTCCGGCGTCTTTTCCTGCACGCCGTCCAGGATGTCGTCCAGCGCCTGGGCGTCCTTCTCGACGCCGTCGGGCAGGTCGATCTGGTCCTCGGGGCCGGGATAGACCGAGCGGCGGGTGTAGTCCAGCACGCCGTCGCGCACCGCGCGGTAGGCGGCTTCCTGCGCCTTGGAGTCGATCGTGGTGTAGACGTCGATGCCCTTGGAGTAGGTCTGTTCCTGGAACACGCCGTACATCAGCTGGCGCGCCAGCTCGGCCGGATAGTCGCCGTGGATGGCGAAGCCGCGCGGGCTGGCGCCTTCGGTGCCGCGCACGACCACGCGCTGCTTGAAGGCTTCCTCGGTCTGCTCGGGCGTCAGGTAGCCCAGCGCCTTCATGCGGTTCAGCACATAGTGCTGGCGGATCTCGGCGCGCGCGAAATTGGTGATCGGATTGAAGCGCGACGGCGCCTTGGGAATGCCGGCCAGCATGGCGGCCTCGGCCGGCGTCACTTCCGACAGCGGCTTGCCCAGGTAGGTGCGCGAGGCGGCCGCGAAGCCGTAGGCGCGGTGGCCCAGGTAGATCTGGTTCATGTAGAGCGCCAGGATCTCGTCCTTGCTAAGCTCGGACTCGATCTTGAAGGTCAGCAGCAGCTCGTAGAACTTGCGCGAGTAGGTCTTTTCCGACGACAGGTAGAAGTTGCGCGCCACCTGCATGGTGATGGTGCTGCCGCCCTGGCTCTTGGAGCCCTTGACCACGTTGGTCAGGATCGCGCGCGCCACGCCCATCCAGTCCACGCCGCCGTGGCGGTAGAAACGGTCGTCCTCGGCCGACAGCACGGCATTGCGCATGACTTCGGGAATTTCATCGAAGCGCAGCACGTTGCGGTGTTCTTCACCATATTCGCCGATCAGGACCTTGTCGGCCGTGTAGATGCGCAGCGGCACGCGCGGCCGGTAATCGGTCATGGCGTGCAGGTCGGGCAGGCTGGGCCAGGCCAGCGCCAGCGCCAGGCCGAGCAGCACGGCGGCGCAGACGCCGGCGCCGGCCACGGCGACGCCGGTCTTGATCAGGAAGGGCTTCCAGGAGAAGCGCCGTTTGCCGCGAGGGGCGTCGGAAGAATGCTGGGGATTGCTCATTGCTGGCGATTCTAGGGCGTAACGCGATAGACCGGCTTTGCGGCGATTTGGTTTCGGTAACCAGACATGGCCGGGCCGGTCGGGGACGGAAGGGGGCGCATTTGCGGGCTGGCCGCGGGGCGGCGGCGCCGGGGCGTCCGGGCGCTATTGTCGCCGATCCTTCCGGGGACAGGCTTAAGCGGCGCTGAAATCCGCCGCGTGCCGGACGCGCGTGGCCTCATGCGGGCTGCGCCGGCAGATAGCGCTGCGGCGGGGCGCCGAGCGCGCGGCGGAACATGGCGCTGAAGGCGCTGGCGCTGCGGTAGCCCAGGCTGGCCGCGACGCGCGCGACCGGCTCGCCCAGCGCCAGCCGGCAGACCGCGTCGGCCAGCCGCAGCTGCTGCACCCACTGGCGGTAATTCAGGCCCAGCTCGGACTGGAACAGGCGGATCAGCGTGCGCGCGCTGGCGCCGACCTCGTCGCCCCAGTCCTCGATGCTGCGCGACAGGCCCGGCTGGTCCAGGATGGCGGCGCAGATGGCCTGCAGCCGGCGGTCGCGCGGCCAGGGGATCTGGAAGGGCACCACGCGCGCGGCGGCCAGTTCCGATTGCACCAGCGCGGCGATCTGGCCCGCGCGGCCGTCCTCGGGATAATCGATCGGCTCGGCGGTCAGCGCCAGGATCAGTTCGCGCAGCAGGCCGCCGACCTCGATCACCTGGCATTCCGGCCAATAGGCGCTGGCGGCGTCGGCGCGGATATAGAGCGAGCGCATCGACACCGCGCCCACCATCTCGACCTCGTGCGGCACGCCGGACGGCACCCACAGCGCGCGCAGCGGCGGCAGCGCCCAGAAGCCGCTGGGCGTGCTGACCCGCATCACGCCCTCGACCGCGTACAGCAGCTGGGCGCGCGGATGCGTGTGCGCGCCGGTGCGGGCGCCGGCGGGGAAATCCTTGGCCATGGCCGTGACCGCGCGCGGACGGTCCTGGTAGTCCTGGGCATCGATGCTGCGGGCGGGGTCTGGAGCGGGGCGGCGGGTGGCCATGTCTGTCACTTCGAGGCGGGTGGTAAGCACCCTGGCTCAGGTACGAAACGCCTATTTTGTCACTTTCCCGACGAAAATTGGCAGATCGCTCCCGATCAACCTTCCTACACTGGCAAGCAGAGGCCGGCGGTTCCGCAAGGGCGGCCGGCCTCGCCGTCCACGTCCCGTTTTCTCAGACCCGCCTTTTCAGACTCCCGACCGCCCAGACATGAACGCTGCCCAGAATCCCGCCGTCGCCGCCGAGCCGGCCCCCGGCGCGGCGCCCGGCCCCGCGCGCGACGCCGCCGCGCAGGACGCCTCCACCGCCTTCAAGGTGCTGGGCGCGATCAGCGTGGCGCACCTGATGAACGACATGATCCAGTCCATCCTGCTGGCCATCTATCCGATGCTCAAGGAAGGATTCAGCCTATCGTTCTCGCAGATCGGCCTGATCACGCTGGTCTACCAGTTGGCCGCCTCGCTGTTGCAGCCCTTCATCGGGCTGTACACCGACCGCCACCCCAAGCCGTATTCGCTGCCGGTGGGCATGGGCTTCACGCTGGCCGGCCTGCTGCTGCTGTCGGTGGCGCCGTCCTTCGGCTGGCTGCTGGTGGCGGCGGTGCTGGTGGGCACAGGCTCGTCGGTGTTCCATCCCGAGTCCTCGCGCGTGGCGCGCATGGCCTCGGGCGGCCGCCACGGCCTGGCGCAATCGCTGTTCCAGGTTGGTGGCAACGTCGGCTCGGCGCTGGGGCCGCTGCTGGCGGCGCTGTTCATCATTCCGCACGGGCAGCGCAGCGTGGCCTGGTTCTCGCTGGCGGCGCTGTTCGGCATCGTGGTGCTGACCGGCATCGGCCGCTGGTACAGCGCCAACCGCGCCCGCCTGAAGCCGCGCGCGCGGCGCGACGGCGTGACGGTGGAGCTGCCGCGCAAGCGCGTGCTGGCCGCGCTGGCGGTGCTGGGCGTGCTGGTGTTCTCCAAGTATTTCTACCTGGCCAGCCTGAACAGCTATTTCACTTTCTATCTGATCGACAAGTTCGGCCTGTCGACGCGCGAGGCGCAGCTGTACCTGTTCCTGTTCCTGGCGGCCGTGGCCGTGGGCACGGTGGTGGGCGGTCCGGTGGGCGACCGCATCGGCCGCAAGATCGTGATCTGGGTGTCGATCCTGGGCGTGGCGCCGTTCACGCTGATGCTGCCGCACGCCAACCTGTTCTGGACGGCGGTGCTGGTGGTGATCATCGGCGCGGTGTTGGCCTCGGCCTTCTCGGCCATCGTGGTCTATGCGCAGGAGCTGGTGCCGGGCAAGGTCGGCATGATCGCGGGGCTGTTCTTCGGCCTGTCGTTCGGCATGGGCGGGCTGGGCGCGGCCGCGCTGGGCCGGCTGGCCGACGCCACCAGCATCGGCTATGTCTACCAGGTCTGCGCCTATCTGCCGCTGCTGGGCGTGGTGGCGATCCTGCTGCCGAAAATGGGGGGCAAGCGCGCCTGAGAGGCGTTGCCGCGAGCGGGCCCGGGGCCGTGCGGCCCGGGCCCGCTCGCGATTTCAGGCCACGCTGCGCAGCTGCGCGCGGGCCGGTTCGATGCCGATGATCTCGCCGCCGTCGCCATGATGGATGACGGCGACGCGGGCGCGGCGCAGCTGCTGCAACTGCGCGGGCGCGACGGTGAAGCTGCGCGCCAGCTGGGCGTCGCCGACGGCGGCCGCCCGGCGGCGGCGGTCCTTGCCGGCGAAGCGCCGGTGGTTGTAGAGCGCCCAGGCCACCAGCGCCGCGCCGTTGGCCAGCGCCAGCGCGGCGTAGCCCCACAGGGTGTTGGCCGTGGGCAGGAACACCGCCCACAGCGAGGTCTCGGGCCCGCCGGCGGCCCCGCGCAGGATGGCGAGGATGCCGGCGCCGAACAGATAGACGAAGGCGAACCAGCCTCCGGCCGTGAGCAGCAGGTCGAACAGGTAGCCGGCGCGGGACCGGCGCGTGGTGATGATCATGATGCCTCCTTGGATTTGATGCCGCGATCGGGACTGGTCCAGCGCGCGCGGCGGACCTGCCTGCGCAGCATGACCTTGGGAAAGCTCACCAGCGTGGTGAGCAGGCTCACCATCCAGTAGGCCAGCGGATACCAGATGACCCAGTAGAGCGAGCGCGCCAGCCCTGGCTCGTAGCGGCGGTCGATCAGGATGCTGACGGCGAACTGCAACAGGCAGACCACCGCCAGCATCATGCCGGTGAAGGCCGGCGGCAGCAGGCTGGCGATGTGCATGTTGTTGGGCAGCGCGACGACCTGGCTGACCAGCCACAGCAGCACCGAGATGGCGAAGGCGAAGGACCAGGCCGTGGACAGGCAGAATTCCGCCATCAGCGGCCACAGCCGGCGGTGGCGCCAGTTCCAGATCGAGCGCAGATTCTTCAGGAAGACCTCGGCGCCGCCCTGGGCCCAGCGCAGCCGCTGCTTCCACAGCCCGCGCAGCGTCTCGGGCATCAGGATCCAGCACAGGCCGCGCGGTTCGTAGAAGATCGACCAGTGATCGCGCTGCAGTTTCCAGCTGATGTCGATGTCCTCGGTGATCATGTCCAGGCTCCAGTAGCCGACCCGGTCCAGCGCCGTGCGGCGGAATGCCGCCACCACGCCGGACACGGTGAACACCTGGCCGTAGACCCGCTGCGTGCGCTTGATCAGGCCGATGATGGACGAGAACTCGCCCACCTGGATGCGGCCGATCAGCGTGGAGCGCGTGCGGATGCGCGGATTGCCCGTGACCGCGCCCACGCGCGGGTTGTCGATCAGCGGCGCCACCAGGTAGGCGGCGGCGTCCGGATCCAGCATGGCGTCGCCGTCGATGCAGACCAGGTATTCGCTGCGGGCCGCCAGCGCGCCCATGCGCAGCGCCATGGCCTTGCCCTGGTTCTGCGCCAGGTGCACCACGCGCAGCCGCTCGTGTTGCGCGGCCAGGCGATCCAGCATCTGCGCCGTGCCGTCGCTGGAGCCGTCGTTGATGGCGATGACCTCGATGTGGGGATAGTTCTGGTTCAGCGCGGCCAGCAGCGTGTCTTCGCCGTTGTCGGCCTCGTTGTAGCAGGGCACCAGGATGGAAACCAGCGGATTGCCGGCCAGGGCCGGCGCTTCGCGGCGCGCGCCCCAGGCCCAGTGGCGCTCCCAGTGCCACCAGTAGTACAGGCCGCCGGCCATCCACAGGCCGGACATGAACAGCGGGTAGAAGAACACGAATCCCAGCAGCGCCTGGCTGGTCAGCGCCAGGGCGAAGCCGAAAGGCGCGCTCAGCACCGCGCACAGGATGAGCAGGGCGAGAAGACGGTCGATCATCGGATGGGGAACCACGCTTCGGAGATGGCGGGCCGGATGCCTTGCAGCCGGGGCTGGTCTTGCGAGAAATCGTCGGGGTAATAGCCGAAGCTGCGCGCGCCGCGCAGCTGCAGGCGCTGCATCCAGCCGGCCAGCGTCGCGGTGTCGACGGGCGTCGGCTCGGGCCGGCCGGGGCCGGTGCGCCAGTCGACGGCCTGCAGCTCGAACACGGTCCGGTCCAGCGCGTCCGGCCGGCGCCTGGCCACCGCGTCGACGATGCGGTCCAGCCAGGCCAGTTCCTGGCCCGCCGGCACTTTTTCCATGTAAGGCATGGCCATGGGCGCGGTCCAGTCGTAGGCGTCCAGGAAGTCGTCCGGGTTCTGCGCGAACCAGGCTTCGCTGGCGGGGTTGAGCAGCGGCTCCGCATACAGGTTGCGGGCGGTCTTGATGCGCGGGCCGCGCACGGCGCGGGCGCGCTCGGCCAGTTCGGCGGTGAAATCGACCAGGTGGCGGCTCTTGTAGCGGGTCCAGCGCTGCATCGTCTCGGGATCGGCGCGCAGCGCGGCGATGCTGCCGGGCAGGCCGGCCTTCTGGTACGCGGCCAGCGCCGCCGGGCCGGCGTCCTCGAAGTCGCCCAGCATCGCGTCATCGTGGAACAGGATGCCGTCGAAGAAGGCATGGCGCGCCAGGTCTTCGTACAGGTCGCCGATGCGCTGGCGCGCGACCGGATCGAACGGCGACAGGCGGCGGTACAGGTCGGGATCCGGCGCGGGCGCGGCCTCGGGCCGCTGCGGATCCCAGCGGACCACGCGGGCGATCGACGGGTCCAGGTCCAGCGCCAGCACCGGCATCCAGGCATAGACGAACACATCGGCGCGGTTGTGCAGCTGCCAGGCGACGCGGTTGAACAGGTCGGCCCGCATCGGCAGCCAGCGGTTCGGGAAGTAGACCGAGCGCACCAGGCCGTCGGCTTGCGGGTCGGCGTAGGCCTGCAGGAACACGGTGTTGATCTGCATGTCCACGATGCGCTGCACCAGCTCGCCCAGGTTGCGGTCGGTCTGCGCCGGATCGGGATCGTAGATGTAGTCCAGGTCCACGTGCGCGACGCGCATCGCGGGCACCGTCTCGATGCTGGCCACGCTATTGGCGAAGTGCCGGATCGTGGGGTCGTTGGCCAGCAGCATGCGCGGCGTGGACATGAGCCGCGCCACGCGGCTGGGGCCGTCTTCCAGCGTCAGCGCCATCTGATAACCCTGTTCGCCGGCGATGCGCAGCGTGGTGCCGCCCTCGGCGCCATAGGGCCAGACCCAGACGCGCGGCGCCTTGCCGGTGGCGCGGCGGATCTTTTCGCTGATCGCGGCCACGTCGCGGCCCATGCGTTGCTCGAAGCCGGCCTCGTTCTCGTAGCGGCCATTGCGCGCGTCGTACTTGCGCACGGCGGCGGCCGGCTCGGTATTGCCCTGGGGATTGGCCAGCGCGCCGTAGTGCGAGGCGTCGGTGTGGGCGGCGATCTCCACCAGGCCGGAACGCGAGATCTCGCGCACGTCGTTCCAGTCCAGGAAGCGGTCGCGCGGCTGCATGTTGCCGCCGAAATCGACCTTCCTGTCGGCCGGCGTGTCCATCCACGTGCCCACCGGCGCCAGCACCGCCGGCCAGCCGTAGGCCTTGAGGATGGGCAGCACGCGGGTCAGGAAGCTGCGGTAGCCATCGTCGAAGGTCAGCAGCACGGCGCGCTCGGGCAGCGGCTTGCCGCCGGGCTGGCGCGCGGCCAGGATCTGGTCCACCGAGACGGCCTGGTAGCCGTTCTCGCGCAGCCAGTTCAGCTGGTCGACCAGCCGGTCGGTGCGCACGCTGAGAAAGCCCTGGTCGGGGTCTTCATCTTCCACGTCGTGGTAGGCCAGCGTCAGGAAATGGCCTTGCACCCAGGGTTGGTCGACTGGGGCCACCGGCCGCTCGGCGGGCGCGACGTAGACGGGGATGTCCTTGGCGCAGGCGCCCAGGAGCAGCGTGGCCAGCAATAGCAGGCCCGCGAACAACAATCGGGGGAATCGAAGTTCAAGCAATTCAGTTCTCCATGGCACAGCCTCGTCGGGGCCGCGCGGAGCCGGCTTTGCCGGTCCGCCGCGGCGCCCCCTTGAGGGGGGAGCGCGTAGCGCTGCGGGGGTGGGTCGCATCTTCAAAAGCGGTAGGCAAGATCGAACGTGATGCGCAGCTCGCGCTCGCGCCGGCCGTCATAGGGCCGGCTGATGCCGGTCACCATGGCACCCATGTCGAGCACGTCGTTGGCGCGGTAGCGCTGGCCATAGCCCAGCGCGATCACCCCGCCAGTGCCGTAGCCCTGCTGCGTATACGCGCCGGCGCCCAGCGTGCCGATCTGTTCCCAGGCGTTTTCGTAGCGGCGGTGCAGCGTGTGCGTCAGCCGCAGGCCGGGCAGGACCATCAGGTCCGAGCGCGGGTTGAAGTAGGGGCGTTCCGCGTCCAGGCTGTTGCGTTGCGAGGACAGTTCCAGCGTCAGGTCGGTCTTCAGGTGCGGTGTGGTGTGGATCCGCTCGCGGCCGTCCAGGCCCAGCGCCCAGCGCTGGTTGCCGTCGGAAAAGCGCGAGGGCGAGAGCCGCAGCGTCCATTCGCTGCGTTCGTGCGCGCGCCAGCGCGCATAGGCCGACAGGCCGTTGGACGAGACGCCGCTGGCCAGCGCGCGCAGCGGCGTGTCGCGCGACAGGCGCTCGGCCGAGCCGCCGATCTGCCAGTGGTCGTCCAGGTCGTAGGCGGCCGACAGGCGCAGGCCGGTCCTGGCGCCGTGGCCGTACTGGTTGGCGGACACTTCGCCCTCGACCGTCAGGTCGCGGCCGCGCCATTGCGCGCCGGCGCGCGCCCAGCGGTAGGTGCCGCGGCCTTCCTCGAAGTCGCCGTTGGCGTAGCCGCCGCCGGCGAAGCCGCGCCAGTTGTAGTCCAGCGGCGGCGTATAGATCACCGCGTCGATGCCGAAATCGCCGCTGCCCGACACCGGGCTGTCAGAGGCCAGGCCACGGTAGCCGCCGATGCGCAGCTCGGCCTTGTTGTGGACTGCCCATTCGCGCGCCAGCCGGCGCGACAGCGGGTTCTCGGGCGCGCGCGCCAGCGTGTCCCGGCTGAGCGCCTCGGCCTGGCGCCACTCCTGCAGGGCCAGGGCGGTGAAGCCCTGGCCGTTTTCCACGCCGATGTTGCGCGGCGTCAGCGTCTCGGCCATTTTCAGCGTCCGCTCCGAGGCGCGCGGCAGCGAGCGGGCGCGATACAGCGCGGCCAGTTCGCTCTTGAGCGTGGAGTTGTTGGGGGCGTTGCGCGCCATGCCTTCCAGGCGCGCCTGGGCCTCGGGCGTATCGTCGGCCTGCAGCCGCGCGCCGGCGTCGACCTGCATGCTCTGCAGGTGCAGGTCGTTGGGGATGCGCATGGGCTGGCCCTTGACGTAGACCCAGGCCGGATAGCCCTCGCGGGTCTCGTCCATGACCTGAGAGGCGCCGTCGAAATCCTCGGCCTCGGCCAGCGAGTAGTAGCGGCCGGTCTGGTTGCCCAGCCTGTCCACCGGATCGTCGTCGTGGCTTTCCTCGGCCTGGGCCACCTGCTGGTAGATGGCGGCGGCCTGCTCCGGCTGGCGCAGATACAGATAGGCGGAAGCGACATCGCCCAGCGCGTAGCGCGGCACGGCCACGCCCTCGGCGCGCAGCGCCTCGTACTCGCTGGCGAGATCGCGCATGCGGTAGCGCGCGTGCAGCGCGTGCAGGCGGTCGATGCGTGCCCGGATGACATCGTCGCGGGTCTCGTCGCCTTGTGTCGACCAGGCCGGGATCAGCGCGTCGTAGTGCGCCAGGACGCGATCGGCGATCGCGAACCTGTCGGCCTCGTTGCGCGTCGGTATCGAGGCCAGGCGCACCTGCTCGGCCAACGCGTCGGCCTGCAGCCGGCGCATCTGCGCTTCCGTGTACAGCTCGGGCCGGCGCGTGGCGTGCGCCAACGCCGCGCCGGCCATGCGGGCGCGCTGCAGGGCGAACACGTACTCGCGTTCCACATACGCTGCGCCGGGCATCAGGTCGCGCGCGCGGTCGGTCGCGTACAACGCTTCAAACGGCGTATTCCTGCGTGCATGGACATAGGCCAGGGCCAGGTGGGCGTCCGCGTCCCGGGGGCGGGCGCGGACCAGCTGCTCGCCCGCGGCCAGCGCCTCGTCGAGCCGGTCGGCGTCCGCCAGCGTCATGGCGATGCCGGCGGCGAAGGCGGGCTGGGACGGATAGGCGCGCATGCCGTCGCGGAACTGCGCCAGCGCTTCCGGCCAGCGGCGCAGGTCGCGCAGCGCGCGCGCCACCGCCAACCGAACGTCGGCGGGCGGCTGCGCGCCGGCGGGCAGTTGCGCGTAGGCCTGCGTCACCTCGTCGGGCCGGCCCGCCCAGCTGGCCACCAGGATGCGGTCCTGGATGGCGCGCGGGCCGCCGGCCGGACCCAGGGCGCGCAGCATGGCCAGCGCCGGTTGGTGGTCGCCGGCGCGCGCGCGCAGGATCAGGGCGTCGTAGTCGTCGCCGGCCTGGGCGGGCGCGGGACAGAGCAGGGGAGCCAGGGCGGCGCAGACGGCCGCGAAGCCGTAGCGCAGGCGGGCGGCGGGCGCAGGCGCCTGCCGGTGGCGTGCTGGCCGTGCGGCGCTCTTGTGCAGCGCCGACGGCAAGTGTCTTCCTTTCTCGTTCTTCTCGTACATCCGTAATACATCCGCGGTTGCGACATATGGCGTCCACGTCCGAGCCTCCCAGGGGCGGCCTGCCGCCGGCCGGCCCAACGGGGCCGCCCAGGCTTGCGCCAGCGGCATGGCCGAAAGCGCTCGCGCCCGCGCGGCACGCGCTGGCGTCGGAAGTGAACAGTGGATTTCTTGATGCGCGGCGCCCGCTGCGGGGACCTTCGCACTCGCGCGATCGGAGTGCATGGCTAGTACGCGCCACGCCCGTAGGGCGTGATCGCGGCGCTTTCGTCGGCGCCGTCGATAGCCGCAACTTTAGGACGTTTCCTAGAAAGAGACTGTCAATTACTGCAAACAGGCAGCCACGGGCCAACGGCCTGGCGTATGCTTCTCAGCATCCCGGGATTGCTGCTTGTTTCCAGGGACTTAAAGGTTCAGGGCGGACGGATGCGCGGCCTGTTGGGGCCTCGCGCGCGTGGTTTCTTTTCGCCGTGTAGGTAACAAAAAGCGTCAGAAATGGATGCATGTAACGCCTTTTGCAATCGGGCCGCGTATCGCGGCTGGTGGCGAGGCGGCGCGGATTGCCCATCCCCCCTTCGCAGCGACACGCGCGGGGAAACGAACCCAGTGAAACAGCAATTCCCTAAGGCCTGCGGAGCCCGACGCTCCGGTTGGCAAACACCATGACAACTTCTCTGTTCTTCCTGATGTGGGGGCTGGCCACCGCGCTGGCCATGCCACTGTTGTTGCAGTTTCACGCCAGCGGCGTGCCTGGCGTGCGTGCCTTCATGCTGGCGAACGCGCTGACCGTGCTGTCCCTGCTGCTGTACGCGGCGGGCAGCTTCCTGCCGCTGAACGCGACCGTGATGGTGTCCAATGCCGCGTGGATCAGCGCGTTGGCCCTGGTCTATGTGGGCGTGCGGCAGTTCTTCGGGCTGCATCCGCAGGTGTGGCGCAGCGCCGCCCTGGCGATTCTGTGCGTCGTGGTGATGACGGCCATGCTGTATGGACAGGATCGCGTGGCCGCGCGCATCGTGCTGTTTTCCGTGATCACCTGCGTGGGCATGGGCGCCACGGCCTGCGTGATCTTCGACGGGCGCAGGCAGATCCGCACGCGCGGCGTGGCGCTATACCTTCTGCTGTCCATCCTTGGGCTGGCGGCGCTGCATCTGCTGCGCGTGCTGGTCTACGGCCTGGGCTGGGAAGCGCCCGGCTCGATGCTGCATCCCACGCCCTGGGCACTGTTCTTCATTGTCGGCGGCTCGGTGACCGTGCCGGCGCTGTTCCTGGCGTTGTTGCTGCTGGTGCAGACCCGGATGTCCGAGCGCATGCAGGAGGCGCTGACCTTCGACAGCCTGACGCAGGCCTACTCGCGGCGCAGCTTCATGGACGAGCTGCAGCACGAACTCAGGCGCTGCGAGCGTAACGACGGCCGGCTGGTGGTGCTGTTGCTGGACATCGATTTCTTCAAGGCGATCAATGACCGCCATGGTCACGCCACCGGCGACCAGGCGCTGCGACATTTTGCGCGGGTGGTGCAGCGCGCGGTGCGCGTCAGCGACCGCTTCGGCCGCCTGGGCGGCGAGGAATTCGCGTTGCTGATGTACGATTGCGAGCCCGCCAGCGCGTTGGTGCAGGCGCAGCGCGTGTGCGATGCGCTGCGCGATGCGCCGCTGCATACCGTGGATGGCGAGATCAGGATGACCGTCAGCGGCGGCTTGGCCGCCTACCGGCGCGGCGATACGGCGGACGGCATCCTGGCGCGCGCCGACGTGGCGTTGTACCGCGCCAAGGAACTGGGCCGCGACCGGGTGGAAACCGGCGGCTCGGTCGGTTTCGGCGCGGCCGCGACCTGGGACTGGACGTCGCAGGGCGGGGCGGAAGCGGCCAATGCGGCCGTCGCGGCCAGCCCCGCGGGATCGAAGGCGACTACGGCTTGAGGTGCTGGAGCAGGAACTTCTCCATGGCCTCGTAGAACTCGAACTTGTTCTCGTCGTTGTGGAAGCCGTGGCCCTCGTTGTCCTTGACCATGTACTCCACGTTGACGCCGCGCGCCTTCAGCGCCTTGACCATCTGGTCGCTTTCGTCCTTGTTGACGCGCGGATCCTTGGCGCCCTGGGCCACGAACAGCGGTGTCTTGATGCGGTCCGCGTGCAGCGCCGGTGAGGTCGCGGCCAGGCGGTCCTTGTCGCGCACGGGGTCGCCCACCATGTCCTGCATCTTGGCCAGCATCGGCTTCCAATAGGGCGGGATGGTCTGCATGAAGGTGAACAGGTTGGACACGCCCACGTAGTCCACCGCCGCCGCGTACAGGTCGGGCGTGAACGCCACGCCGGCCAGCGTGGCGTAGCCGCCGTAGCTGGCGCCGTAGATGCCGACGCGCTTGGGATCGGCGATGCCCTGCTTGACCAGCCAGGCCACGCCATCGCTGATGTCGTCCTGCATCTTCAGGCCCCACTGGCCGAAGCCGGCTTCCCAGAAGCGGCGGCCATAGCCGGTCGAGCCCCGGAAGTTCATCTGCAGCACGCAGAAACCCCGGTTCGCCAGGAATTGCACTTCGGGGTTGTAGCCCCAGCCGTCGCGCGCCCAGGGACCGCCGTGCGGATTGACGATGCACGCCAGGTTCTTCGGATCGCGGCCAGCCGGCAGCGTCAGGTAGCCGTGGATGGTGAGGCCGTCGCGGCTCTGGTAGCTGATCGGCTGCACGCGCGCCATGCCGGACTCCGGCAGCGACGGGTTCAGGTCGGCCAGCTTGCTCAGCGTGTCCGAGGCAGCGTCATACAGGTATCGCGAGCCCGGCGTGCGGTCGTTGTAGGCGGCGACGATGAACTTGTTCTCATCGCGGTTCGAGCCCTGCAGGGCCAGGTCGTAGCCGGGCAGCTTGGCCGTCAGCTTCTTGAACAGTGTTTCGGTCTGGGCGTCGAAGAACTTGTACTGCGGCTTGTCGGTCTGGTAGACGGCCAGGGTTAGCACGCGGCGCTTGCGCGAGTAGGCGGCCGCGTCCAGGTCGACTTCCTGCGGTGCGTAGATTTCTTCCTCGACATCGGGCCTGGCCGGGTCGATGACAACCAGCGCCAGCTTGTCGCGGCCTCGGTTGGACTGGGCGTAGAGCTTCTTGTCGTCGAAGGTGAAGAAGGCCGGATGGACGCTGGTGCGGTAGTCGGTGGTGATCAGCGGCCGGAATTCGGCGGCCTCGTCGTCGCGGTAGAGCAGGGTGGTGTTCAGGCCGTCGCTGGCGACGGCGGCGCGCAGCTTGCCGGCATGGTCGGTCTGCCAGCCGACGATGTTGCCGGGATTGCGCGCCACCAGCTCGGCGGCGCCGCTGCGCACGTTGACGCGGTACACGTCGAAGACCTGCGGATCGCGCTGGTTGTGCGTGACCAGCACGTGGTCCGGATCGTCCTCCAGGTCGTCGATGATGCTGGCGCGCACGTTGTCGTAGGGCGTCAGGTCGGTGACCTTGCCGGTCCTGGCGTCCACCGCCAGGACGTGGAAGTTTTCGTCGCCGCCGAAGTCCTTCTGGTAGAGCACCACGTCGGGGCCTTTCCAGAAGAAATTGCTGATGTCGCGCGCGGTTTCGCTGGTGAGCTTGCGCGGTTCGCCCACGAGCGCGCTGCCGTCAAGCGGCTGCACGAAGATGTTCATGCGCGCCGGGCTGCCGTCCGTGCTGGCCGGCTGCATGAAGCCCAGCGTCTTGCCGTCTTCGGACAGGCGGAAGTAGCCGCGCTCGGGGTTGCGGAAGAAGTCCTTCAGCGGATAGCGCGGCGGCTGCGCGGCGCTGGCGCCCAGCGAGGCGCCCAGGATGCTGGCGGCGAAAAGGGTGTGTTTCATGAACGAAATCAAGATGGGATCTCCATGGATTTCCGTGCCCGCGCGGCCGGCGGCCCTGGCAAGCGGGGCGCGGCCGCGAGGTAGGGGGCGCGCATAGCGCCGGCGGCGCGTTCGATCATGCCATAGGCGCGGCGGGGGTGTCGAACCGCCCGGCGGCGCGCGCCGGACGCGGGGCGGAGACGGGCTGTTTCTGCGCCGGGCCGGTTTGCGTGATAATCGCGCCTATCAATCTGGAGAGACTTATGTACAGGAATCTGGTCGCCTGCGCGCTGGCGCTCGGCCTTGCCGGCTGCTCGGTGGGCATCTCGGGCGACGGTTCGTCGCCCCACACCGAATTCAAGGCGGCGGTGAACTACAAGGACGCCTACGACGCGGCCATCCGGCAGGCCAATGCCTGCCTGCGCAGCACCGACAACGCCTACCGCGTGGTGCCCAGCCTGGACGAGGCCTCGCGCTCGGGCGAGGTCCGCGTGCTGGCGCCCTTCGCCGATACCGAGATGACGCGCGTGAACGTCAAGGCCGCCGGCGACAAGAGCACCGATGTTCGCATCGTGGTCTGGGGCAAGGGCACCTGGGACGTGGAGGCGCTGCGCGCCATGAAGGACGCCGTGTCCTACAACCTGGTGTCCTGCAGTTCCTTCATGCCGCGCGATCCGCAGCCGCAGACGCCCGCGCCGAAGAAATAGTCGGGCGGGGCCGGTTCAGTCGCCGCCGGGCCGGCGGCGGATGATCTTGAAGGTCGCCGTGGCCCGCGCCACCAGTTCGCCGTTCTTGTCGCGCACGTCGCCTTCGCAGAAGGCGATCGACGCGCCACGGCGCAGGCAGCGCGCCTCGATCACCAGGTCGCCCGTGCCGGGCGACAGGAAAGTGGTGTTCATGTCGATGGTGGCCATGCCCACGGCGGCGTCGGCAGAGCCGCGCGCGGCGGCGCTGAGCGTGAAGTCCAGCACGCTCATCAGCGTGCCGCCGTGCACGTCGCCGCGACTGTTGGTCAGGTCGCGGCGCCAGGGCAGCGAGGTGCGGGCATAGGCCGGCCCGATCTGCTCGGGGACCAGCCCGATGTAGTCCATGAAGGGAATGGTCAGGCCGAAATAGTCTTGCGGGGCGGTTGCGGTCATGGGCCGGTACGGGGAGAGGAAAGCAGGCGGGATTCGCGGTCATAATATATTTTTTTGCGGCGCCCGCGCGCGCCATGCTTCGCCCGTTCTCATTTCGCGTTCGATCACCGACCATGCCCGAGCCTTTGCGCAAGATCGTACATATCGACATGGACGCGTTCTACGCTTCCGTGGAACAGCGCGACAACCCCGCGCTGCGCGGCCTGCCCGTGGTCGTGGCCTGGACCGGACCGCGCTCGGTGGTCTGCGCGGCCTCGTACGAGGCGCGGCGCTTCGGCGTGCATTCGGCCATGTCGGCGGTGCGCGCGCAGCGGCTCTGTCCGCAGGCGGTCTATGTGCCGCCCGATTTCAACCGCTACCGCGAAGTCTCGCGCCAGGTGCGCCAGATCTACGCGCGCCATACCGACCTGATCGAGCCGCTGTCGCTGGACGAGGCCTACCTGGACGTGACCGTCAACAAGGGCGGGCTGCCGTCCGCCACCGAGGTCGCGCAGGTCATCCGCCACCAGATCCGCCAGGAAACCGGGCTGACCGCCTCGGCCGGCGTGGCGCCCAACAAGTTCCTGGCCAAGATCGCCTCCGACTGGAACAAGCCCGACGGCCTGTTCGTCATCCGGCCCTCGAAGGTGCTGGAGTTCCTGGCGCCGCTGCCGGTGCGCAAGGTGCCGGGCGTGGGCAAGGTGACGCAGGCGCGGCTGGAGCAGCTGGGCATCCAGACCGTGGGCGACCTGGCCACGCACGAGGTGCAGGAGCTGGAGCATTATTTCGGCCGCTATGGCCGCCGGCTCTACGAACTGGCGCGCGGCATCGACGAGCGCGAGGTCGACGCCGACCAGCAGGTGCAGCAGGTGTCGGCGGAAACCACGTTCTCGGAAGACGTGCGCCTGGAGGCGCTGGGCGAGGCCATCGACCGCATGGCGGGCAAGGTCTGGGACCAGGCGCTGAAGAAGGGCGCGCTGGGGCGCACCGTGGTGCTCAAGCTCAAGACCGACCGCTTCCGCATCCTGACGCGCAGCCTGACCAGCGCCAATCCGCCCTCATCGGCCGAGGAACTGGCGACCATCGCCAGGCTGTTGTGCGACCGGGTGGACCTGCCGCCACAGACGCTGTACCGGCTGGCCGGCGTCGGCATGAGCAACTTCGCCGATCCCCAGGAACAGTCCCGCCAGCCGGACCTCTTCGGCGGCGCGTTCTAAAGCGCCACAACCCAACCTGAGACGGTGCCCTCCAACCTGGGGCAGTGCTTCCAACCTGAGACGGTGCCCCCAAGCTGAGACGGTGCCCCCCAATCGGGGCCACACGGAGCCGGCTTTGCCGGTCCGTAGTGGCGCCCCCCTGGGGGGGAAGCGCGTAGCGCTTCGGGGGGGTTACAACCTACTTTTCACTTGCTGCGACAGCGCCGTCATGTCGGCGCGGCCGGCCAGCGACTGCTTGAGCAGCGCCATGACCTTGCCCATCGCGGGCGCGCCGGTGACGCCCTGCGCGGCCACTTCGGCCAGCGCGGCGTCGATGGCGGCGGCCACTTCCTCGGGCGTGGCGGCCTGCGGCAGGAATTCCTGCAGCACGGCCAGCTCGGCCTTTTCCTGCTCGGCGGTCTCGGTGCGGCCGGCCTGCTCGAAGGCGGCGATGGACTCGCGGCGCTGCTTGACCTGCTTTTCGATGATGGCGGTGATCTCGGCGTCGTTCAGGTCGCGGCGTTCGTCCACTTCCTTCTGCTTGACGGCGGCCAGCAGGAAACGCAGCGTGGTCAGGCGTTCGGATGCCTTGGCGCGCATGGCCTCCTTGACGGAATCGGAGAGGCGGGTCTTGAGCGTAGCGGTGCTCATGGATGAACCTTTGTGGTGTGTTGCGACGAAACCGTGAGTGTAAACCGGGCCGGCGCCAGGACTGCGGCGGCAAAGGGTATGGCGCACGGCCTGGGTGCGGGCGTATCAGCCGCGTATCGCGCCCTGGAACGCCGCCGACAGCGCGGCGAGCGCCTGCTGGGGGCGGCCGCCCCTGGCGCGCGTGTGCAGCAGCACCGGCAGGCGCGGCATCTCGGGCAGTCGCAGCCGAGGGCCGACGTCGACGGCGCCGAACGGCAGCATGCGGGGCGCCAGCGCGGCCACGCCCAGCCCGGCCATGACGGCCGCCGCCACTGCCGCCACGCCGCCGCCGACGAAGACCTCGCGCCACGGCACCGCCGACTCGTCCAGCCGCTTGGCGGCCAGCGCGCGCACGCCGCAGGGTTCGGCGAGCGTGGCCAGCGGCAGCGGCTCGTCCGCGCGGTGCTGCCAGTGCGGCGCCGCGAACCAGCCCAGCTGTTCCTCGGCCAGCACCGTGCCGTCGTCGCGGCCGGCGTGCAGGCGCGCGATCACGGTGTCCAGCTCCCGCCGGTCATAGCTTTGCAGCAGGTCGCCCGAGGAGCCGATGCGGATTTCGATCAGGAGTTCGGGATCCTGCGCGTTCATGCGCGCGATCAGCGCGGGCAGCTCCGGGCCGGCCACATGGTCGCTGATGCCGATGGTCAGGCGCTGCCGCGTTTCGACCGACAGGGCGAGCGCGCGCTCATGCGCCGCCATGAGTTCCCGGGCGTGTTCGAGAAAACCGGCGCCGCGCGCCGACAGCTCCACATGGCGGGGCGTGCGCTCGACCAGCCGGAAACCGAGCCGGTCTTCGAGCCGCTTGAGCTTCAGGCTGACCGCGGCCTGCGTCATGCGCAGCGAATCCGCTGCCAGCGTGAAGCTGCCCAGCTCGGCGATGCGGATGAAGGCCTTGACGGTGTCCAGGTCCAGCGAGCGCTCATTCATTTTGAGCCTTAATGACTGATATAAGTATGAATAAAGAAAAAGAATAACTAGTATGGATCGGGTCTACAACCCACCGAGGAATTCACCATGCCACTCGTGCACATCGCCTTGCGCGCCGGAAAAACGGAAGCCTACCGGCAGGCCCTGTTCGACGGCGTTTACCGCGCGCTGCGGGAAACCTTCAACGTGCCGGAAGACGACCAGTTCATGACCATCACGGAGCACGAGGCGGCGAACTTCCGCTACGGCGCGACCTATATGAACATCGCGCGCAGCGACGATCTGGTGTTCATCCAGATCACCGCCAACAACACACGCGGCCTGGATCAGAAGAAGGCGCTGTTCCGGCGGATCACGGCATTGCTGGGCGAGAGCCCCGGCCTTCGGGGAGAGGACGTATTCGTGAACATCGTCGAGGTCGCCAAGGAGAACTGGTCCTTCGGCCATGGACTGGCCCAATACGCCGAATCCCCGTAAGGCCCACGCGCGGCGCCGGTCCGCCCGCCCGCGGGATGGGCGGACGAGGCCCGGGCGGGCAGGGCGGCCATGGGTTTGCGGGAGGCTGTTTTAAAGATGTATTATTAATACATCTTTAAAAGCGAGCCCTCTCGCGCCCCTGGAGTCCTGGATGTCCCTTTCCCCCGCCCTGAGTCCCTCCGTCCGCGCCCTGGTCAAGGCCACCGCCCCGGTGCTGAAAACGCACGGCGTCGCGCTGACCCGTCACTTCTACGCGCGCATGTTCGAGCACAACCCCGAGCTCAAGCACATCTTCAACCAGGGACACCAGGCCGGCGGCGAGCAACAGCAGGCGCTGGCCGGCGCGGTGGCCGCCTATGCCGAGCAGATCGATGATCCGTCGGTGCTGGCGCCGGTGGTGACGCGCATCGTGCACAAGCACGTCAGCCTGGGCGTGCGCCCCGAGCATTACCCCATCGTCGGCAAGCATCTGCTGGCGTCGATCCGCGAAGTGCTGGGCGAGGCCGCCACCGATGAACTCGTCGATGCCTGGGCCGCCGCCTACGGTCAGCTGGCGGACCTGCTGATCGCCGAAGAGGCGCGGCTGTATGCCGATTCCGCCGCCAAGCCCGGCGGCTGGACCGGCTGGCGCGCCTTCCGCGTCGCGCGGCGCGAGGCGGAAAGCAGCGAAATCACCTCGTTCTACCTGGAGCCGGCCGATGGTGGCCAGGTGCCGGGCTACCAGCCGGGCCAGTACGTGTCGGTGCGCCTTTACGTGCCCGAACTGGGCCTGATGCAGCCGCGCCAGTACAGCCTGTCGGACGCGCCGGGGCAGGGACGGCTGCGCATCTCGGTCAAGCGCGAGCCGGGCGTGGCCGGCGCGCCGGCCGGCCGCGTGTCCAACGCCCTGCATGATCGCCTGCAGGTGGGCGGCGTGCTGGACGTGGCGCCGCCGCAGGGCGATTTCCAGCTGCGCGAGGCCGTCGGCGCGCCCGTGGTGTTGCTGAGCGGCGGCGTGGGCCTGACGCCCATGGTGTCCATGCTGAACCACCTGGTGCGGGCCGACGACGGGCGCCAGATCCGCTTCGTGCACGGCTGCCGCAACCGTGACGCGCACGCCATGCGCGACCACGTCAACACCATCGCCGCCGGCCGAGGCAATGTGCGCAAGGCGGTCTTCTATGAGGAAGTGGGCGGCGGGGACGAGCCGGGCCGCGACTACGACTACGCCGGCCGCGTCGACCTGCGCGCCATCCGCGACGCCGCCATCCTGCCGGGCGCGGACTACTACCTGTGCGGCCCCGCGGGCTTCATGCGCGCCCAGCGCGAGGCTCTGCTGGCGCTGGGCGTGGGCGCCGACCGCATTCACGCCGAAGCCTTCGGCAGCGGCGGCGCGCCGGCCTGAACGCGGTGTATCCTGGCGGTCCGGCTTGCGCCGAGCCGCCGTCCTTTCTCTTCCAGCCGCCATGCAACTGAACCGCTTCACCGACTTCGGACTGCGGGTGCTCATGTACCTGACGCAGTGCCGCGACCGCCCGACGGCGGTGACCATCCCGGAGATCGCGGACCGTTTCGGCGCGTCCCGCAACCACCTGGTCAAGGTGGCGCACTTCATGGCGCAGCGCGGCTGGGTGGTCACCACGCGGGGCAAGGGGGGCGGGCTGTGCCTGGCGCATTCGCCTGCCGCCTACCGGCTGGGCGACCTGGTGCGCGAGCTGGAAGAGCAGGGGCCGCTGATCGATTGCCGCGAGCCGCCCTGCGCGCTGGATGGCGCCTGCCGGCTGTCCGGCGTGCTGGCCCAGGCCATGCAGGCCTTCTTCGACGGGCTCAACGCCCACACGCTGGCCGATCTGGTGCGCGACCCGACGGGCGCGGCCATCATCCGGCTGCATCGGGCGGCCTGAGCCATCGCTGTCCTGGCCGGCCGTGCCGCTGCCGGCCAGCGCCTGCTGGCCGCGACGTTCCGCGCCCGGCTCGCGTTCACCCTGGGACATGATCTTTTGTTATGGGTCTGCCCGGTATTGGCATTTGCCGCCGGCGGGCCGGCGCTCCAGAATAGGCCGCAGTGTCAGTCTATTTGGATGAAGGTATGCGGGTTTGCGTGATCGGCGCTGGTGTGGTGGGCGTCACCTCGGCCTATTTCCTGGCGCGCCAGGGGCATGACGTGGTGCTGGTCGACAGCCAGCCGCGTCCTGCGGAAGTTTCCAGTTACGCCAACGGCGGCCAGCTCAGCTACAGCTACGTCGCGCCGCTGGCCGGCCCGGGAGTGCTGCCCAGCGTGCCCGGCTGGCTGCTGCGCTCGGACTCGCCGCTGCGCTTCCGGCCCAGGCTGGATCCGCATCAATGGCGCTGGTGCCTGCAGTTCGCGCTGGCCTGCCGCGCCTCGGTGGCGCGCGCCTCGACCGCCGAGCTGCTCACCCTGTCCTACCTGAGCCGCGACGCCATGCACGCGCTGCTGGCCCAGGAGAACCTGGATTTCGGCCATCTGAAGAACGGCAAGCTCATCGCCTACCGCAGCGCCGAGCTGCTGGACAAGGCGCGCGCGCTGGTCGCCTACCAGGCCGCGCATGGCGCCGACCAGCAGGTGCTGGACGCCGCCCAGACCCTGGCGCTGGAGCCGGCCCTGGCCGGCATGGGCGCCAGCCTGGCGGGCGCGATCTATACGCCCAGCGAAGAGGCGGGCGATTGCCGCCAGTTCACCGAGGCATTGTTCGACCGCCTGCAGGGCATGGCCAACGTGCAATGCGCGATGTCCAATCCGGTCTCGGGCCTGCAGCGGGAAGGCCGCCGCGTCGTGGCGGTGCAGAGCCGCGACGGCGACATCGGCGCGGACGCGGTGGTGCTGGCGACCGGCATCGGCACGCGCGCGCTGCTCTCGCCGCTGGGCCACGACGTGCCGCTCTATCCGCTCAAGGGCTACAGCCTTACCGTGCCGCTGGCCGACGACGACCACATGGCGCCCGCCATCAGCGTCACTGACTACGAACGCCGCATCGTGTACGCCCGCGTGGGCGGCGTGCTGCGCATCGCGGCGATGGTGGACATCGGCGGCGGCGACGCGCAGATCGACCCGGAACGCATCGCGCTGCTCAAGCGCCAGGTCCACGAGGCCTTCCCCGGCCTGGACCTGCGCCAGGCCATTCCCTGGGCCGGACTGCGACCGGCCACGCCCAAGGGCAAGCCGCTGATCGGCCGCAGCCACGCCGCCGACAATCTGTGGCTGAACATCGGCCAGGGCGCGCTGGGCTTCACGCTGGCCTGCGGCAGCGCGGCGTTGCTGAGCGCGCAGATGGGCGGACTGGAGCTGCCGCTGGATCCGGCGCCGTTCCAGCCCTGAGTCCTGGCCGTCTCGACGGGGCAGCCCGCACGGGAATGTCCTTTTTGCGATAGCGATTGCCTTTTCATCGGCAGACGGGCCGACCCCGCATCAATAGGATGGCGGTTCCGTTGCGCCGGGCTTGCCTGGCGAAGCGGAAACCGATTCCCATTCTCCGGGTGAGCCCCATCATGTCCTATCTGTTCCCCCTGTTCGCCATCCTGTTCTGGGCGGGCAACGTCATCGTGTCCAAGATGGCGGCCAGCGCCATCTCTCCCACCGCCATCACCTTCTACCGGCTGGTCCTGGCCCTGGCCATCATGGGCCTGTTCACCGCCGTGCCGGCCTGGCGCAACCGCAAGATCATCCTGCGCCACTGGCCCAAGCTGGCGCTGTACGGCGCGCTGTCCTCGGCGCTGTTCCAGGCGCTGTCCTACCGCGCCGCCGAAACCACCACCGCCACCAACATGGCGATCGTGACCGCGCTGATTCCGCTGCTCAGCATGCTGCTGAGCGTGGTGGTGCTGCGCGACCCGCTGACCCTGGGCATGGCCGTCGGCGGCGTGCTGTCCTTCCTGGGCCTGCTGTACCTGGTGGGGCAGGGCGACATGCTGGCCGTGTTCCACAACGGCGTGCACGTGGGCGACGGGCTGATGCTGCTGGCCGCGTTTTCCTATGCGCTGTACGGCGTGCTGCTGCGTCACTGGAAGGTGCCGCTGCCGGCCTGGCAATCGACTTTCGTGCAATCGTTCTTTGCGCTGCTCTACATGCTGCCGCTGTTTCTCAAGGTGCCCGCCGCCCAGGCCGCGCTGGACGTGAAGACCGTGCCGCTGATCCTGTACGCCGGCATCTTCTCGTCGGTGCTGCTGTCCTTCCTGTGGATCGAAGGCGTGCATCGGCTGGGCCCCAACCGTTGCAGCATCTTCATCAACCTGCTGCCGCTGTTCACCGCCATGGCCGCCTTCGCGCTGCTGCGCGAGCAGCTGCATGGCTACCACCTGCTGGGCGGCGCGGTGACGCTGGCCGGCGTGCTGCTGGCGCAGACCGTGCAGCGTCCGCTGTTCGGCCGTGGCGCCGGCGCTGGTCTGGCGGCCGGCAAGGCCTGAGTTCGCCGGCGCGGTATCGCGGGCGGCCCGCGCAGGGCGGCCCGCGTCGCGCGGCGTGCGGGTGGGCCCGCACGGGCGTTCAAGACAGCGGCCCGGCCCGCGCGCACAGTGGCGCTCTTTTGCACAGGAGCGCCCATGAGCATCTTCCAGAAAGCCGCCATCGCGCTGGCGCGCAGTCCCGGCGCCGGCCGCCTCATGCGGGCCACCGCCGCCGGCAGCGCGCTGGCCAGCCGCTTTGTCGGCGGCGCCACGGCCGGGCAGGCGGCGGCGACCGCCGCGCGCCTGCGCGAGCGTCACGGCATCCGCGCCTCGCTGTTCTATCTGGGTGAATACGTCGCCGACCCCGCCATCATCGAACAGACCGTCGGGCAGACCGTCGCCGCCTGCCGCGCGCTGGAGGCGGCGGGCCTGGACGTGCATGTGTCGATTGATCCCACCGCCATCGGCTACGCGCACAGCGACGCGCTGGGCCGCGACAATGCGCGGCGCATCGCGTCGGCGGCGCGGCGGGCCGCCGGCGGGGGGCGCGACTGGGTGGTGCTGGACATGGAGGACGACGGCATCCGCGAGCGTACCTGCGCGCTGCATCGGGAACTGCTGGACGACGGCTTGCCGGCGGGCCTGACGCTGCAGGCGCGGCGCCTGCGCACCTTGCCGGACCTGGAGTGGGCGGTGCGCCAGCGCACCTCGCTGCGCCTGGTCAAGGGGGCCTTCCCGGTGCGCGCGCTGGACCATCGCGGCCGCGCGCGCATCGACGTGGCCTATCTGGAGGCGGCCGCGATCATGCTGTCGCCACAGGCGCGCGCGGCGGGTTTCCTGCCGGTGTTCGGCACCCATGACGATCGGCTGGCCGGCGCGCTCATGGCCCTGGCGCGCGAACGTGGCTGGGCGCCCGACGAGTTCGAGTTCGAGATGCTGTACGGCGTGCGCACCGACTGGCAGCTGGCCCTGCGCGCGATGGGCTATAACCTGCGGGTGTATCTCCCGTTCGGCGCCGACTGGTGGCCGTATGCCATCCGCCGGGTGGGGGAGCATCCCCGCAACGCATGGCTGTTGGCGCGATCCCTGAATTCGGATGGATACGCGGCGGGTCAGGGCTAGGAAACCGGCCCCGGCCGACACGGCCGGATCCGGTTCTTGTATCGATGGCGGTTTCCCAACATATCTGGCATTGCGGCGCCGGCCTGCCCGGCGACGTGCTCATCACCGACCTGCGCGCCTATCGCTATGGGCCGCATTTCCATGACGCCTGGTCGATCGGCGCGATCGACTATGGCGCCTGCGCCTTCACCGTGCGCGATGCACCGCATCTGGCTCAGGCCGGCGATCTGGTCGTGATCGCGCCGGGCGACGTGCATACCGGCGGCACGTCCGAGACGCCACTGGGTTATCGCATGCTCTACGTGGAGCCTTCCTGGCTCGATGACCACGCGCGCGCGCTGCTGGGCGCGGCGGCGGCGTTCGACGGTCCGGTGATCCGCGATCCCGCGCTGTGCGCGCAATGGCTGGCGGCGCTGGCGCCGCAAGACATGGACGAAGCGGGCCGGGCCGAGCGCATCTCGGCCGCGCTGTTCGCGCTGCTGCGCGGGCACGCGCGCGCCGCCGGGCCGATGGCGTCCGAGGATGAGGATGTCTGCGACCAGCTGCGCGCGCGCATGGCGCAGGATCCGGCCTGCGCGCCGGACCTGGAGGCGCTGGCCCGGGCGCAGGCCCGCCACCGCACCACGCTGGTCAAGCAGTTCGCGCGCCGCTACGGCCTGCCGCCGCAGGCCTGGTTGCGCAACTGGCGCGTGGCGCGGGCGCGCGAACTGCTGCGCGGCGGCCTGCCGCTGGCCGACGCCGCGCATGCCGTGGGCTTCGCCGATCAGGCTCACATGACGCGGGTGTTCAAGCAGGTCTACGGCAGCACGCCGGGCGTGTTCCGCAAGGCCTCGGCTGCCGTCCGGCTGCCCTGAAAGGCCGATATGGCATTCCTGATAGTCATGTAATGGACAACCATTAATCGCTTGAGAGGAGAATTTCCTCAATATCTAATGAACCTGCATGTGCGCATGCCTGTTTTTTCGATTGATATTGAGGAATGCCATGAGCCAGCCGCAACGCATCACGATACCGACCGCCGACGCGACCGCGCTGGGCGGTTTCCTCTGGCGCCATCCGCCGCGCGCGCGGGACGGCGTGGCGCAACCCGCCGGCGCCGCGCGCGGTGGCCACGGCTGCGGCAGGGACGGCGGACCGGGCCTGGTCATCATCAACGCCGCGACCTCGGTGCGCTGCCGCTATTACTCGCGCTTCGCCGAATACCTGCACGGCCACGGCTTCGATGTGCTGACCTACGACTATCGCGGCATCGGCGAATCGCGGCCGGCGTCGATGCGCGGCTTCCAGGCGTCCTGGATGGACTGGGGCCAGAAGGATTTCGAGGCGGTGCTGACCTATGCCCGGCGCGAGTTTCCCGGCCAGCCGGTGGACGTGGCCGCGCACAGCATCGGCGGTTTCGTGACCGGGCTGGCGCCGTCCAGCCATCGCCTGCGGCGCATCTTCACCATGGGGGCGCAGTACGCCTACTGGCGCGACTACGCGCCGGAACGCCGGCTGCGCATGCTGGCCAAATGGCACCTGGCCATGCCAATCCTGACCGCTTGCCTGGGCTATTTTCCCGGCCGGCGGCTGGGCTGGCTGGAGGACACGCCGCGCGGCGTGGTGCGCGACTGGAGTTTCATGGGGCCGCGCTTCGAGGCGCGCGGCGCGCCGGCCGCCGGCACGGATCCGCGCGTGGCCACCATGGCGGCGGTGACGGCGCCGATCCTGGCGCTGAGCGTGACGGACGACGAGTTCGGCACCGAGGCCGCCATCGACCGGCTGCTGGCCTATTACAGCGGCAGCGCCCGCACCCATCTGCGGCTTTCGCCGGCGTCGATGGGCCTGGCGTCGATCGGCCATTTCGCCTTCTTCCACGAGCGCTTCCGCGACACGCTCTGGCCGATCGCGCTGGGCTGGCTCACGCGCGGGCAGTGGGCGCCGCTGCCGGCGACTCCCATACGGTGTGACTGCGCGGCGTCTCTATCCGGTAGTCCGAGTATTTGCGCGTGAAGAATTCGGCGCCCAGCGCCTGCGCGGCGAGCAGCGGCTGGCGCGGATCGGCCGCGATCTCGCCCCGGCTGTTGCCGGCGCCATGCACGAAGCCGACGAAGTCCGAATGCGTGTAGCGCGCGAATTCCTGGATCTGGTGCACGATGCCCAGCGCCGCGCCCGGATAGGTTTCCTCGGACGCCACGGCCAGCCCCAGCCGCTTGCCCTGCATGCGGGTCTTCACGTCTTCCGGGCCGTTGCCCGAGCCTGCGTAGTGGCTGAACGAGCGGTCGAAGAACGCCTTGGTCTGCGCCGACATGCCGTACCAGTAGATGGGGGTGCAGAACAGCACGCCGCGCGCCGGCAGGAAGTGGCGCAGGAACAGTTCGTCGTAGCCGTCGTCCGGCGCCGGCGCATGCCGCAGGTCCGTCAGGAAATGCTTGATGTGGTCGTCCAGGAACAGCAGTTCGGCCGAGATGCCGGCGGTCTCGGCGCCGCGCCGGGCGGCTTCGGCCAGCGCGGCGCTGTTGCCGTCGCGGCGGGGGCTGCCCACCAGGATGAGCAGGCGGTTGGATTGATGATCTGTATTCATGTTGTGGTCCTTGTTCATGAACGGCGAAGGCGCCGCTTTCAGGATGGAATTTAGGGTCTTCTGGCGGAGCCGGACAAATGAGGAATCCTGCTTTAAGATGAGAAAAAATCATCTGTAAGGCTTGCCTTAGCCATGTTCGCCAACCTGCCCGTGACCGCGCTGCGCACCTTCGAATCGGCCGCGCGGCTGCGCAGCTTCAAGCTCGCGGCGGCGGAGCTGGCGGTCACGCCCACGGCCGTGTCGCACCAGGTCAAGGCGCTCGAACAGCGCGTGGGCGTCGCGCTGTTCGAGCGCGTGCCGCGCGGCGTGCGCCTGACCGAGAGGGGCGCGAGCCTGTTCGCCGGCGTGCATGGCGCGCTGCTGGATATCGCGCAGACGCTGGACGCGCTGCGGCCGGCGCCGGATGCGGGCGCGTTGACGGTCTCCACCACGCATTCCTTCGCCGCGCTGTGGCTGGTGCCGCGATTGGGGCGTTTCCATCAGGCATACCCGCAATACCAGCTTCGGCTAGACGCCAATGCGCGGCCCGTGGACCTGCTGCAGGACGCCAGCGTGGACGTGGCCATCCGCTATAGCCAGAAGCGCTATCCGGCGCTGGTGGCGGCCTGCTCGCTGCCCGAGTCCTTCGGCGTGTACGGCGCGCCGGCCCTGGCCGCGAGGCTGGGCGGGGCGCGCGCCGGCCGGGAAGCGCCCGCGCTGGTCACGGTGCGCTGGCGCGATTCGCGGCTGTATGACGAGGGCTGGCGGCAATGGTGCGAGGCGGCCGGCCTGCCGCGCTGGCGCAAGCCCGCCGCCATCCATGCCTACGAGGAAGAACACTACGCGCTGCAGGCGGCCATCGCCGGGCAGGGCCTGGTGCTGGCCAGCTCGGTCATGGTGTCCGACAGCGTCCGCCTGGGGGCGCTGGCGCCGCTGCGGCCCGAGGTCCGTGTGCCGGGCGCGGCCTATACCGCGCTGTGCGCGCCGGGGCGCGAACGGCATCCGCCGGTGCGCGCCTTCCTGGACTGGCTGGCGCGCGAATTCGAGGCCTGAGCCGGGCGCGCGCGCGGCTATCATGTCGGGCATTGCTTACGCGCCGCTCGCCATCCGGGCCGCGCCCGCAACCGGAGAACGCGGACCGTGAACCGATTCCAAGAAATGACCGTGTTCCTGGCGGTGGCCGAGGCGCAGAGCTTCGCGGCCGCCGCGCGCCGGCTGCGGATGTCGGCGCCCTCGGTCACGCGCAGCGTGGCCGCGCTGGAGCGGCGGCTGGGCGTGCTGCTGCTGTTGCGCACCACGCGCAGCCTTCGGCTGACCGAGGCCGGCCAACGCTACGCGGATGATTGCCGCCGCATCCTGGAAGAGGTTGAACAGGCCGACGACGCGGCTGCCGGCGTCATGGCCGCGCCGCGCGGCGCGCTCAGCCTGACCGCGCCGGCGCTGTTCGGCGAGCTGCACGTGATGCCGGTGGTCATGGACTATCTGCGCGCGCATCCACAGGTCTCGCTGCGCACGCTGCTGGTGGACCGCGTCGTCAATCTGCTGGACGAGGGCGTGGACGTGGCGGTGCGCATCGGCGCCTTGCCGGATTCGACGCTGACGGCGGTGCCGGTTGGGCACGTGCGGCGCGTGGTCTGCGCCTCGCCGGCCTTCCTGGAGCGTCACGGCGTGCCGCAAGACCCAGACGCGCTGACGCGCTACTGCACCATCACCGCGGCCATGGAGGGCAGGGGGCCGCAATGGCGCTTCCTGCAGGACGGGCAACCCCGCCGCGTGGACGTGGATTCGCAGCTGACCGTCACCTCGTTCCAGGCGGCGGTGCTGGCCGCGCGCCAGGACTGGGGCCTGACGCAGGTGATGTCCTATCAGGTGGCGCCGCACCTGGCCAGCGGCGCGCTGCGCGTGGTGCTGCGCGACTACGAGCTGCCGCCGGTGCCGGTGCACGTGGTGCATCCGGAAGGGCGGCGCGGGTCGGCCAAGGTGCGCAGCTTCGTCGATTTCTGCGTCCAGGCATTGCGGCGCGATCTGGCCTTGCTGCCCGCTTGACGCGCGACCGGCGCCGCCACGACGGCGGCGCATTTCCTGTTTCGTCCGCCGTTTCTTTCACGCCGTGCAAGACAGTCTTGCCGCCGCCGGTCATTCCCGCCGGCGCCTCGCGGGTTCAACATGGTTGCCTGTTCCCGTTTCCAGAGGCCGGCCATGTCCGAACCCGCCATCACGCTTTATTCCTTTCCCTTGTCCGGCCATGCGCACCGCGTCACGCTGCTGCTGTCGCTGCTCGGCCTGCCGTATCGCCGCGTCGATGTCGATCTGCGCGGCGGCGAGCACAAGCAGCCGCCGTTCCTGGCGCTGAACGCCTTCGGTCAGGTGCCGGTGCTGGAGGACGAGGGCGCGGTGATCGCCGATTCCAACGCGATCCTGGTCTATCTGGCCAAGCGCTACCAGGGCCAGGCCCGCTGGTTGCCCGAGGATGCGCTGGGCGCCGCCGCCGTGCAGCGCTGGCTCTCGGTGGCTGCCGGACAGCTGGCCTCGGGACCGAACGCGGCGCGGCTGGCCACGCTGTTCGGCGTGCCCGATCCCGGCGGCGCGGCGCAGGCGCGCACCCATGCGCTGCTGGCCGTGATGGACACCGAGCTGGATCGCCGCGACTGGCTGGCCGGGGAAGCCGCCACCATCGCCGACGTGGCCTGCTACGCCTATGTGGCGCTGGCGCCCGAGGGCAACGTGTCGCTGCAGGACTATCCGCGCGTCCGCGCCTGGCTGGCGCGGGTCGAGGCGCTGCCGGGCTTCGTGCCCATGGCCTTTTCCCACGTCGGCCTGCGGGCCGCCTGAGCGCACGAGGCTCCGTCAATGACTACCGTAATCCAGCCCGCTCCCGCCCCGGTCGAGATGCCGGCTTCGCCCTGGCACGCCGGCGAGCGCCTGCTGCAGGAGCACGTGGGCGTGGCCGCGCGCATGGCGCAGATCGGCCCCAAGGTGCTGCGCGACTACATGCCCGATCAGCACCGCGACTTCTACGCGCAGCTGCCGCTGCTGCTGGCCGGGGCGGTGGATCCGGCGGGCGACCCCTGGGCCGGCGCGCTGGAAGGCGAGCCGGGCTTCGCCTGGTCGCCCGACCCCAGGGTGCTGCGCGTGGCGGCCATGCCGGACGCCGATGATCCCCTGGCGGCGGGACTGGGGCCGGGCAAGGCGCTGGGCTTGCTCGGCATCGAGCTTCAGACGCGCAGGCGCAACCGCGTCAATGGCCTGGTGTCGGCCTGGGACGGCAAGCGTTTCGAGGTGACGGTGGGGCAGTCCTTCGGCAACTGTCCGCAGTACATCCAGACGCGCGAATGGCATTTTTCGCGCGCGCCCGGCCTGCGCTTCGCCGGCGGCGCGCGGGAATCGGCGGGGCTGGACGCCGCGGCCGCCGCGTTGATCCGACGGTCGGACACGTTCTTCGTGGCCAGCTACGCGGACACGCCCGAGGGCGGACGCCAGGTGGACATATCGCATCGCGGCGGGCGGCCGGGCTTCGTGCGGGTCGACGGCGACGTGCTGACGATCCCTGACTTCTCCGGCAACCGTTACTTCAACACGCTGGGCAATCTGGCAGCCAATCCGCGCGCGGGCCTGCTGTTCATCGACTTCGAACGCGGCGATACCTTGCAGCTCAGCGGCCCCACGGAGCTGGTGCTGGAGGGACCGGAGGTGGCGAGCTTCGAAGGCGCCGAGCGGCTGTGGCGCGTGCGGGCGCGGCGGGCGGTGCGGCGGCCTGGCGCGCTGGCCCTGCGCTGGCGTTTCGGCGACTACGCGCCCACGTCACTGGCAACGGGGCAGTGGCCGGCGGCGTTGTAGCGGACGGCGCGTTCGGGCGGCGCGGCGGCGGGCGGCTTCAGCCCTGCGCCACCTTGCGCACGACGGTGTCGTCCGGCTCCAGGCGGCGGCCGTCCTGCGCGTGGATCTCCAGCCGGCGCACCGGCTGGCCGCGCTTGCGGTCGATCAGTTCCGAGTGCGCTTCCCGCGGACCGTAGTAGTGGTCCTCGCCCCATTGCCGCAGGCCCACGATCACGGGGAACAGGCCGCGTCCTTTCTCGGTGAGCACGTATTCCTGGTAGGCGCTGCCGTCCGAGGCCGGCGCGGCCTCCAGGATGCCGTGCGCCGTCAGCGTGCGCAGGCGGTCGCTGAGGATGTTCTTGGCCATGCCCAGGTTCTTCTGGAACTCGCCGAAGCGGCGCAGTCCGTCGAAGGCGTCGCGCACGATCAGCAGCGACCACCCGTCGCCGATAGCGTCTAGCGAGCGGGCCACCGGGCAGGCGGCTTCTTCGAAACTGGTGCGTTTGACCATGTGCCGGATCCTCGCGGGAAAACGCGGGCCCGGGTTCGGGCCCGTCGCTGACGGATTTAGTGGTTGCATTATAAAACCATGAGGCATAGCATTCTGGTTTCGTTATGAAACCTTAAAGGCCCACCATGCCATCCCCGGATCGATCCCAAGTCCAAGCCCCGTCCCAAGCGGAAAGCGCCAGTCCCATGCCCGGCTGGCGGGTGCTGTTGCTGGCCGTGGCTTGCGCGCTCAGCGTGGCCAACGTGTATTACGCGCAGCCCTTGCTGGACGCGATGGGCCGTGAGTTCGGGCTGGACGAGGCGGCGGTGGGCATGGTGGTGACCGCCACGCAGATCGGCTGCGCCGTGGCGTTGCTGCTGGTGGTGCCGCTGGGCGACCTGCTGGACCGGCGGCGCCTGATGATCGGCCAGCTGGTGTTGCTGATGCTGGCCCTGGCGGCGGTGGCCACCGCGTCGGGGGCCGGCTGGCTGCTGGCGGGCATGGCCGCGCTGGGATTGCTGGGCACGGCCATGGCGCAGGGTCTGCTGGCGCTGTCGGCGGCGCTGGCCGCGCCCGGCGAGCGCGGCCGCGTGGTCGGCGCGGCCCAGGGCGGGGTGGTGATCGGCCTGCTGCTGGCGCGCACCTTGTCCGGCGCGCTGGCCGATCTGTGGGGCTGGCGCGCGGTCTATCTGATGTCGGCGGCGCTGTCCGCGCTGCTGGCCGTGGCGCTGGCGCTGGGCCTGCCGCGCCGCCGGCTGCCGTCGGCCGGCATGGGCTATGGGGCCTTGCTGCGCTCCATGTATACGCTGGTGCTGACCGAGCCGGTGCTGCGGGTGCGCGGCATGATCGCGCTGCTGATGTTCGCCGCCGTCAGCGTGTTCTGGACCGCGCTGGTGCTGCCGCTGTCGGCGCCGCCGCACGCATTGAGCCACACCGCCATCGGCGCGTTCGGGCTGGTGGGCGTGGCCGGCGTGCTGATGGCGGCGCGCGCCGGCCGGCTGGCCGATGGCGGGCAGGGCCAGCGCACCACGGGCGCGGGCCTCGTGCTGCTGTGCCTGTCGTGGATCCCGCTGGCGCTGCTGGACTGGAGCCTGTGGGCGCTGGCGCTGGGCGTGCTGCTGCTGGACGTGGCGCTGCAGGCGCTGCACGTGACCAACCAGGCCATGATCTTCAGCATCGGCGCGCAGGCGCACAGCCGGCTGGTCGGCGCCTACATGCTGTTCTACGCGGCTGGCAGCGGCCTGGGCGCGATCGCGGCCACGACGGTGTACGCGCATGCCGGCTGGCCGGGCGTGTGCGCGCTGGGCGCGGGCTTCAGCGCGGCGGCGCTGTTGTTCTGGCTGGCGACGCTGCCGCGCGGCGTGGCCGCGAAGCCGCGTGAGGGGCAGTGCCAGAACGCCGCGGGTTGATGCGGGAGCGATCAGGCTGGCCGCCCGTGGATCGCGGCCAGCCTGGGTCCGTCCCGGTCAGGGCTGTACTTCGTACTCGCCCGAGCCGAGCACCACGGCGGCCAGCCCCGGCGCCTGGGTCAGCTTGTGCAGCGCATAAGCCTGCGCCGTGGCGATCTTGGCGGCGTGGAACTCGGGATCTTCCTGCTTGAGGTCCAGGCTGGCCAGCAGCGCGCGCGCCATCTGCCAGCCGGCCAGCGTGGTGCCGGCCAGCATCAGGTAGGGCACGGCCGCGGCGAACACGGCGTTGGTCTTGCCGGCCGCGTTGGCCAGCACGTAGTCCACGGCGCTGGACAGCGCCTCGCGGGCCGCCTTGAGCGGGCCGGCCACGCGGGTGGCGGCCGGATCGTTGCGGGCCAGCAGCGCATCCTCGGTCTGGCGAACCTGGTCCAGCAGCCAGCGCGCCACGGCGCCGCCGTCGCGCAGCGTCTTGCGGCCCACCAGGTCGTTGGCCTGGATCGCGGTGGTGCCTTCGTAGATGGCCAGGATGCGCGCGTCGCGGTAGAACTGCGCGGCGCCGGTCTCCTCGATGAAGCCCATGCCGCCGTGCACCTGCACCCCCAGGCTGGTGACCTCGATCGACATCTCGGTGCACCAGCCCTTGACGATGGGCACCAGGTATTCCTGCACCGCCAGATGGCGCGCGCGGGCCTTCTCGTCGGGCGAAGCGTGCGCCAGGTCGGCGTGGCCGGCCGTGTAGTAGGCCAGCGCGCGGCCGGCCTCGGTGACGGCGCGCATGGTGCCCAGGATGCGGCGCACATCCGGGTGGTGGATGATGGTCACGGCCTCGCGCGACGAGCCATCCACCGGACGGCTCTGCACGCGTTCGGCGGCATAGGCCAGCGCATGCTGGTAGGCGCGGTCGGACACGGCCACGCCCTGCATGCCGACGGCGAAGCGCGCGGCGTTCATCATGATGAACATGGCGTCCAGGCCACGGTTCTCCTGGCCGATCAGGTAGCCCACGGCGCCGCCGGCGTCGCCGAATTGCAGCGTGGCGGTGGGGCTGGCCTTGATGCCGAGCTTGTGCTCGATGGACACGCAGTGCACGTCGTTGCGCTGGCCCAGCGAGCCGTCGGCGTTGACCAGGAACTTCGGCACCAGGAACAGCGAGATGCCCTTCACGCCCTCGGGCGCGTCGGGCAGGCGGGCCAGCACCAGGTGGATGATGTTCTCGGCCAGATCATGCTCGCCGTAGGTGATGAAGATCTTGGTGCCGGAGATGCGGTAGCTGCCGTCGCCTTGCGGTTCGGCGCGCGAGCGCAGCAGGGCCAGGTCCGAGCCGGCCTGCGGCTCGGTCAGGTTCATGGTGCCAGTCCACTTGCCGGAGATCATCGGGCCGATGTAGCGCTCGCGCAGCTCGGCCGAGCCGGCGGTCAGCAGCGCCTCGATGGCGCCGTTGGTCAGCAGCGGACACAGCGAGAACGACAGGTTGGCGGCGTTCAGCATTTCCGAGGTGGCCGCGCCCAGCAGGCCGGGCAGGCCCTGGCCGCCGTATTCGGCGGGGTGGTTCATGCCCTGCCAGCCGGCCTCGGCGTACTGGCGGAAGGCCTGCTTGAAGCCGGGCGCGGTGGTGACGGCGCCATCGCGCCAGGCGCCGGGCTCGCGGTCGGCGGGCTGGTTCAGCGGGGCCAGCACCTCGCCGGCGAAGTGCGCGGCTTCCTCCAGCACCGCCTGGGCGGTGTCGGGCGTGGCTTCCTCGAAGCCGGGCAGGGCCGCCACGGCGGGCAGGCCCGCCAGGTGGTTGAGCACGAACAGCATGTCTTTGACGGGGGCTTGGTACGGCATGGCGTCGGAACTCCTGGATATGTGGTTGTCGTTGGAATCAGGCGGACTTGCTGGGATCGGCGGCGGGGCCGGACAGGTCGATGGCGCTGGTGGCGCCCACGGCCGCGCGCAGTTCGAATTTCTGGATCTTGCCGGTGGAGGTCTTGGGCAGCTCGCCGAAGCGCACCGCGCGCGGCACCTTGAAGCCGGGCAGCAGCAGCTTGCAGTGCGCGATGATTTCCTCGGCGGTGGCGCTGCAGCCGGGTTTGAGCTCGACGAAGGCGCAGGGCGTCTCGCCCCACTTGGGATCGGGCATCGCGACCACGGCCACGGCGGCCACCGAGGGGTGGCGGTAGAGCGCGTCCTCGACCTCGATGCTGGAGATGTTCTCGCCGCCGGAGATGATGATGTCCTTGCTGCGGTCCTTGATGCGGATGTAGCCGTCGGGCGTCATCACGCCCAGGTCGCCGGTGTGGAACCAGCCGCCGGCGAAGGCGTCTTCGGTGGCGCGCTCGTTCTTCAGGTAGCCCTTCATGCAGATGTTGCCGCGGAACATGATCTCGCCCACGGTCTGCTCGTCGGCCGGGACTTCGAGCATGGTTTCGGGATCGCGCACCGACACGCCGGCCTGCAGGTGATAGCGCACGCCCTGGCGCGCGTTGAGCAGGGCGCGCTCTTCGTCTTCCAGCGCGTCCCAGGATGCCTGGCGGGCACAGACGGCGGCCGGGCCGTAGACCTCGGTCAGGCCGTAGACGTGGGTCAGCTCGAAGCCGATTTCCTTCATCTTGGCGATCACGGCGGGCGCGGGCGCGGCGCCGGCGACCATGGTGCGGACCGTGTGCGTGATGTCGGCGCGCAGCTCGGCCGGCGCGTTGGCCAGCGCGCTCTGCACGATGGGCGCGCCGCAGTAGTGCGTCACGCCTTCGGCGCGGATCAGGTCGAACACGGTCTTGGGATCGAACTTGCGCAGGCAGACGTTGACGCCGGCGCGCGCGGCCACGGTCCAGGCGAAGCACCAGCCGTTGCAGTGGAACAGCGGCAGCGTCCAGAGGTAGACCGGATGCTTGGGCATGTCCCATTCAAGGATGTTGCTGACGGCGTTCAGATAGGCGCCGCGATAGTGATAGACCACGCCCTTGGGATCGCCGGTGGTGCCGGACGTGTAGTTCAGCGCGATGGCGTCCCACTCGTCGGCCGGCGGCTGCCAGTCGAACGTGGCGGGCGCGGCGGCCAGGAAGGCTTCGTAATCGGTCGCGCCGGGCAGGGCGGCGGGCGCGCCGTCCAGGTCGTGCACCGAGATCACGGCCAGGTGCGGGAATTCGGCGCGGGCGCGCTGCGCCAGCTCGGCGTACTCGGTGTCGATGATGAGGGCGCGGGCCTCGCCATGGCCCAGCATGAACAGCACGCTGGGCGTGTCCAGCCGCGTGTTCAGTGTGTTGAGCACGGCGCCCAGCATGGGCACGCCGAAGTGCGCCTCGACCATGGCCGGGATGTTGGGCAGCATGACGGCCACGGTGTCGCCGCGCTTGATGCCGGCCTGCGCCAGCGCGCCTGCAAGGCGCTGCGCGCGCTCGTAGGTCTGGCGCCAGTTGCGGCGCACCTTGCCGTGGACCACGGCGAGCCGGTCGCCGTACACTTCGGCCGCGCGGGCGATGAAGTCCACCGGCGTGAGCGCCTCGTAGTTGGCGTCGCGACGGCCCAGCCCATGGTCGTACATGCTGCTCATTGCTTGTGTCTCCTTCCGGCGCGGCTGGCCGCGCTTGTCAGCGTTGCGCCTTTTTCTGGCGCTGGTTTGTCGGCATTGTCGGAGGATGATCGCGGTCGTCGTTTGACGGCGATCACAGGATCCGCCTTGCCCTAGCTTATCGGCCGCCGGAAAATGGCGTCTGTCACCTGCATGACAGACTGCCCGCCGGCGCGGAAACCTCCAGTTTTACACGGTTCTTCCCATGTCCGATGTTTCAAACATTGTTTCCCCTGAAGAACTTGCAAGGCTCTTCGGGAATTGCGCCTGGTTCGGCGCGCTCGACCCCGCGCACCGGCAGCTGGTGCTGGCCACGTCGCGCGCCGAGCATGTGCAGGGGGGCGCCTGGATCGCGCGGCGCAACGCGCCGTCGGATCACTGGCTGGGCGTGCACAGCGGGCTGTTGAAGCTCGCCATCTATAACGAGTCGGGCCGCAGCTGCACGTTCTCCGGCGTGCCGCGCGGCGGCTGGTTCGGGGAGGGCAGCGTGATCAAGCGCGAGCTGCGCAAGTACGACGTGGTGGCGATCCAGCCTTCGCTGGTCATGCTGGTGCCGGCCGCCACGTTTCACGCGCTGCTGGCGGCCAGCCTGCCGTTCTCGCATTTCGTCATCAGCCAGCTGAACGACCGCATGGGCGAATTCATCGCGTCGATCCAGAACCACCGGCTGCTGGACGCCGACGCGCGCGTGGCGCAGTCGCTGGCGCAGCTGTTCAATCCGCAGCTGTATCCGTCCACCGATCTGACGCTGGCGATCTCGCAGGAAGAGCTGGGCTATCTGACCGGCCTGTCGCGCCAGCGCGTGAACCAGGCATTGCAGGCGCTGACCGACCAGGGCGTGCTGGCGCTGGCCTATAACCAGATCAAGGTGCTGGACCTGGACCGGCTGCGGCGCTACGGGCTGGATCAGTTGTAGGGGGACGCCGGGGCAGGGCGCCGGCGCTCAGCCGGCCTTTGAGCGCGACAGCGCCCGCACATGGCGCGCGATATGGCGGAATTGCTCGGCCATGGCGTCCTGCTGCGATTCGGGCAGCTGCGACAGGAACAGCTCATCGATGGCCGGTCCGTATACCTTCCACATCTCGCGGCGCAGCGCGCGGCCCTTGGGCGTGAGCCGCGCGTAGGTGGCGCGGCGGTCTTCTTCCGAGCGGAAGCGCTCGACCAGGCCGGCGGCCTCGATGCGATCCATCAGGCGCGTCAGGTTGTAGCGCGCGATCACCATGCGCTCGGCCATTTCGTACATGCGCGCCGTGCCTTCCGGCGCGCGTTCCAGCGCCCACAGCGCGTCGTACCAGGCCAGCGGCGGCAGGTCCGCGGCGGACAGTCGCTTTTCTATCTCTTCCACCACCAGCGCATGCGCGGTCAGGAAGAGGCTCCAGGCATCGGGCTTGCCTGTGGCCATGCGGTCGGCTCCTTGATTCATCGATGGGAATGTGCAGCCCGGATTGTAAAGGCGGCGATGCATTGGCGCCGCATTCGCATGCGCGCATCGCGCGTATAGGGCAGCGCGTGCCCGCGCGTCGGATTCCAGTCGTTAAATAATTGCACTTGCAATTGTTTGGAAGTCCTCCTACGATTGCAATTGCACATAATGCAATTGCAATTCACAATGCGAAATGGCGATGACGGACCCGGTCCGGCGCCTTGCTCGCGCCCGACATGGAGGACACACATGGACATGCCGCTGGAACCCACGGACCTCGATCCCCAGGAAACCCGCGAATGGCTGGACGCGATGCAGGCCGTGGTCGCGCACGAAGGCCGGCCGCGCGCGCACTACCTGCTGGATCAGCTGATCGACCAGGACCGCGCTGGCGCGGGCCGCTACGCCGCGCCCAACACCACGCCCTACATCAACACGATTCCGGTCTCGGCCCAGGATGCCTTCCCCGGCGACACCAGCCTGGAGCTGCGGCTGGACGCCTATCTGCGCTGGAACGCCATGGCCATGGTGCTGCGCGCCGGCAAGACCTCGGGCGTGGGCGGGCACATCGCCACCTATGCGTCGGCGACCACGCTGTATGAAACCGGCTACCGCCATTTCTTCCGCGCCGCCACGCCCGAGTTCCTGGGCGACATGCTGTACATCCAGGGCCATTCGGCGCCCGGCATCTACGCGCGCGCCTACCTGGAAGGCCGCTTGTCGGAAGACGAGCTGGACCGCTTCCGCCGCGAGATCGGCGGCGGCGGGCTGGCGTCGTACCCGCACCCGCGCACCATGCCGGGCTTCTGGCAGTTCCCTACCGTGTCGATGGGCCTGGGCCCGCTGATGGCCGCCTACCAGGCGCGCTACATGCGCTACCTGGAAGACCGCGAGCTGATTCCCGCGCAGGGCCGCAAGGTCTGGGGATTCCTGGGCGACGGCGAGCAGGACCAGCCCGAGACGCTGGCCGCCGTGGCCATGGCCGGCCGCGAGAAGCTCGACAACCTGATCTTCGTGGTCAATTGCAACCTGCAGCGCCTGGACGGTCCGGTGCGCGGCAACGCCAAGATCATGCAGGAGCTGGAAAGCGTGTATCGGGGCGCCGGCTGGAACGTGATCAAGGTGGTCTGGGGCGGCGACTGGGACGCGCTGCTGGCCCAGGACCATGACGGTCGCCTGCGCCGCCGCATGATGGAATGCGTGGACGGCGAGTACCAGGTGTTCAAGGCGCGCGGCGGCGCCTATGTGCGCGAGCATTTCTTCGGCGCGGATCCGGTGCTGCTGGAGCGCGTGGCGCACCTGAGCGACGAGCAGATCGGCGCGCTGCATCGCGGCGGCCACGATCCGGCCAAGGTATACGCGGCCTATGCGGCCGCGCTGCGCCACACCGGCAGGCCCACCGTCATCCTGGCCAAGACGGTCAAGGGCTACGGCATGGGCGCGGCCGGCGAGGCGGCCAACACCAACCACCAGCAGAAGAAGATGGCGGATCCGGCCGTGCGCGCGTTCCGCGACCGCTTCTCCATCCCGGTGCCCGACGATCAGCTGGAGCAGATTCCGTACATCAAGCCGGCGCCGGGCAGCGCCGAGCAGGCCTATTTCGACGCGGCCATCCAGCGCGCGGGCGGCCATCTGCCGCGCCGTCCGGCCGGCCCCGGCCCGCTGGCCACGCCGCCGCTGGAGGCCTTCGCCTCGTTGCTCAAGAGCAGCGAGGGCCGCGAGTTCTCGACCACGCTGGCCTTCGTGCGGCTGCTGGGCCAGCTGCTGAAGGATCCCGGCATCGGCAAGCGCGTGGTGCCCATCGTGCCCGACGAATCGCGCACCTTCGGCATGGACGCCATGTTCCGCCAGGTCGGCATCTATTCGCACGTGGGCCAGCTGTACACGCCGCAGGACGCCGACCAGCTCAATGTCTACCGCGAGGACCGCCAGGGGCAGATCCTGCAGGAAGGCATCAACGAGTCCGGCGCCATGGCATCCTGGATCGCGGCCGCCACGGCGCACAGCACGCATGGGCTGGCGACGATCCCGTTCTACATCTTCTATTCGATGTTCGGCTTCCAGCGCGTGGGCGATCTGGCCTGGGCCGCCGGCGACATCCGCGCGCGCGGTTTCCTCCTGGGCGCGACCTCGGGCCGCACCACGCTGGAAGGCGAGGGCCTGCAGCACGACGACGGCCACAGCCACGTGCTGGCCTCGGTGATCCCGTCGTGCCGCGCCTACGACCCGGCCTATGCCTACGAGATCGCGGTGATCGTGCAGGACGGTATGCGGCGCATGTACCAGGAACAGGAAGACGTCTTCTA
Source organism: Achromobacter sp. 1011791174 (assembly GCF_059760925.1). Taxonomy (NCBI): domain Bacteria; kingdom Pseudomonadati; phylum Pseudomonadota; class Betaproteobacteria; order Burkholderiales; family Alcaligenaceae; genus Achromobacter; species Achromobacter sp. 1011791174. The sequence goes on along the minus strand of NZ_JCBANH010000018.1, from coordinate 22,947 downwards.
CTACCTGACCCTGATCAACGAAAAGACCGAGCACCCGGCCATGCCAGAAGGCGCCGAGGAAGGCATCCTGAAGGGCATGCATCGTGTGCGCGAGGGCGGGTCGGGCGAGACGCGGGTGCAGCTGCTGGGCAGCGGCGCGATCCTGCGCGAGGCGATGGCGGCGGCCGACCTGCTGGCGCAGGACTTCGGCGTGCAGGCCGATGTCTGGAGCGTCACCAGCTACACCGAGCTGCGGCGCGAGGGCCAGGAATGCGAACGCTGGAGCCGCCTGCATCCGTTGCAGGACGCGCGGCGCGGCCATGCCGAAACCTGCCTGGCCGCGACCCAGGGGCCGGTGGTGGCGGCGACCGACTACATGAAGACGGTCGCCGAGCAGATCCGCCCCTTCACGGCGGGGCGGCGCTACGTCACGCTGGGCACCGACGGCTTTGGCCGCTCGGACACGCGCCAGGCGCTGCGCGCGTTCTTCGAGGTGGACCGCCACCACATCGCGCTGGCGGCCCTGAAGGCGCTGGCCGACGACGGCGTGGTGCCGAGGGAGCTGGCGGCGGACGCCATCCAGCGCTACGGCATCGATCCCGAGGCCGTGTCGGCGGCCTTGCCCTGACGGGTACGGCGGGCCTCAGGCCCGCCGCGCCAGCAGCGCCCAGACGCCGGCGGCCGACAGCAGCGCGCCGCCGCCCAGGTTGAAGCCGCGCTGCGCGCGCGGCGAGGCCAGCAGGCGGCGCGCCTGGCCGGCGAACAGCGCGTAGGCGGCGGCGTTCAGGCCGGCGCAGGTCACGAAGGTGGCCGACAGGATCCACATCTGGCGCACCGTGTCGCCGGCCGGGTCGATGAACTGCGGCAGGAAGGCGACGAAGAAGATGATGCCCTTGGGATTCAGCGCCGTCACCAGATAGGTGTTGGCAAAGAGCTTCCAGCGCGATCCCGCCTCGCCCGCCTGGGGCAGCGTGGCCGGCGCCACGCCGGCGCGCAGCAGCTTGAAGCCCAGGTACAGCAGGTACAGACCGCCCACGGTCTTGACCACGGTGAACCAGAACGCCGAGGCCGACAGCAGCGCGCCCAGGCCGACCAGAGACAAAAGCAGCGCGGTGGAATCGCCCAGCGCCACGGCCAGCACCAGCGGCAGGCGGGCGCGCCGGCCGTGCGTGATGGAATAGCTGATGACGGTGAGGATGGTGGGGCCGGGCAGCACCAGCAGCAGGGCCGAGGCGCCCAGGAAGGCCAGCCAGGTTTCGAGAGGCATGACGGGGACTCCGGGAAGGCGACCACGAGGGTTCGTGGTCAGGGCGGCGGGCGCAGGCCCGCAACGCGGTTCAGGCCCCGCCGGGAAAGGCCGCCGCCCGGGCGTCCGCGCCTGTGCGGGATCAGCGCGCCGAGCTTAGCATGTACTCCACGGCCGCGCGCAGGGTCGCCTCGTCCGCCGAGGAGCCGCCGCGCGGCGGCATGGCGCCCTTGCCCGTGAGCACCGTGGCCAGCAGCGCGTCGGCGCCCCGGGCGGCGTAGGGCGCCCAGACCTGGCGGTCTCCCAGCTTGGGCGCATTGGCCACGCCGGACGCGTGGCACACCACACAAGCGGACTTGTAGAGTTTTTCACCCGCGGGGTTGACGGTCTGTGCAGTGGCGTCCGCCCGGGCCGACGCCACGGGCAGGGCGGCCAGCACGGCCAACAGGACGAGTCTTGCTGCTTGGGTCATGGCATCGGTCCTCGAAGGGCGGTTGCGGGGCGGGCGCGGCTCAGCGCGGGATCGGGCCGGGCGCCTTGATCTGCTTCATCAGATCGTCGTTCCACTTGCCCTCGACCTTGATGTGCCCGGCCGCGCCCAGCTCGAAGGCCTCGATCAGGTTGTGGTTCAGGTAGGCGTACACGCCCGGCTGCTTGAAGGTATAGAGCGCCGCGCCCGCCGAGCCGCCGCGGATGAACCAGGTTTCCAGGTTCTTTTGCGGCGGGTTGCCGAACTTGCCGGTTTCCCAGACCCAGTCGCCGTGGCCGCCGATCAGATGCGGGCGCGTGTCGCGGTTGGCCTGCGAATGGATCAGCAGCACGGTCTCGCCGACCTTGGCCGTGAGCGCGTTGGCGCCGGTCAGCGCGCCGACCTTGCCGTTGAAGACGATGTGGGACGGCGTCAGCTTGCGCATGACTTCCACCGTGTCGCCATAGCTTTCGGCCAGGGTCTTGTAGTCCTTGTATTTGCCCTTTTCGTCCTTGGGGATGTAGAGGTCGAACTCGCCGATGGTGTAGACGCGGTCGTAGCGCAGCGGCTTGCCGTCGGGATCCTTCAGGCCGTCGCGCGGCAGCACCATCAGCGTGCCGCTCATGCCGGACACGACGTGCCAGGGCACCATGCCCTCGGGCGCGCAGTGGTAGACGAAGGTGCCGCTGCGATCGGCCTTGAAGCGCAGCGTGGCCTGTTCGCCGGGGTTGACGTTGGTCAGCTTGGCGCCGCCCAGCGCGCCGGTGGCGGCGTGGAAGTCGACGTTGTGCGGCATGGCGTTGGTGGCGGGGTTGACCAGGGTCAGTTCCACATAGTCGCCCTCGTGCACCACCAGCGTGGGGCCGGGCATGGAGCCGTCAAAGGTCATGGCCTGCAGCGTGGTGCCCTTGTCGTCGATCACCATCTTCTTTTCCTCGATGGTCATGGTGAACTCGACTACCTTGGGGCCGCCTTTGGCCACCTGCTCATGCGGGTGGACTTGCGGCGGGGCGACCAGGGCGACCTTGGCGCGGGGCAGCTGGTCGGCGTTCTGGGCATGCGCCAGGCTGGCGGGCAGCGTGACGATCAGGGCCGCGGCAAGCAAAGTGGGGCGGAAGACTTTCATGTGCAACTCCTGTTTTCGGTTTCCTCAACAGCCGTTCGAGCCGGCGCTTTCATTGAAGGCCACGCGGGCCGCCCCTTCTTTGCTGTAGCGCAAACTGCGGGGCAGGACGCGCCCGGGCGCGCATTGCCAGCGCAGGGGGGCGATGCCACCATGGAACCGTGCCCACCTCGACCCGGACGGACCGCGATGCCCACGCCCTTGTGCCATGCCCTCCTGCGCAACCTGGACCTGTTCCGGCCCTTGTCCGATGCGGAATTGCAGGCCGCCTTGCTCGGCGCCCAGCCTTGCCGGCTGGACGCGGGGGCGGCGGCGTTCCATCAGGGCGAGCCGGCCGCGCATTTCTTCGTGCTGCTGCACGGCTGCCTGAAGGTGACGCAGGTCACGCCGGACGGCGAACAGGTGCTGGTGCGCTACGTCAATCCGGGCGATCTGTTCGGGCTGGCGCGGGCCATGCGCCAGGCCTGTTATCCGGCGTCGGTGGTGGCGGTGCAGGAAAGCGTCTGCCTGGCCTGGCCGGCGGCGGCCTGGGATGAATTCGCCGCCAGCCATCCCCGGCTCAACGCCGCCGCGCTGCAGACCATGGGCCGGCGGCTGCAGGACGCGCATCTGCGCATCCAGGAACTGTCGACCGACGAAGTCGAGCAGCGCGTGGCGCGCGCCATGCTGCGCCTGTTCGAGCAGTCGGGCCAGCCGGTGGCCGACGGCATCGGCATCGGCTTTCCGATCACGCGGCAGGACATCGCCGAGCTGACCGGCACCACGCTGCACACGGTCAGCCGGCTGCTCAACGACTGGAAGCAGCGCGGCATCGTCGACTGCGGCCGCAAGCGCGTGGTGCTGCGCTCGCCGGCGGCGCTGGCGCGGCTGTCGTCGGCGGCGCCGGCCGGGCTGCGCGACTGCGCGGGCTGCCTGTCCTGTATCGATGGACCGCCGGCGGACGGTGCGCAGAGGGTCGGGGCGCACGCGCTGCCGGGCTGATTCGCCGTTGCTTCCGCGTCGCGGGACCGGGCGGCGGCGGGGAGTGAGGGCGCGCGGGCCAGGAACCCGCGCCGGCCGGCCGGTTACTCATGGCGTGGATGAAAACCAACCCGTGGAGACGGCATGATTTCCCTATATGACTCAGCGCTGCAAAAGCAGAAGTGGAAGGCCGAGCGCGTCCTGAGCCCGCGAGCCGCGCCGCTCGGCAAGTTCGGCAATGTGCAGTACGCCCCACCCGATGCGACCGCCGCGGGCCCCAGGTTGAGCGGCATGCGCAAGTTCCTGTGTTCCGTCAGGGCGGCGTTGACGGCGTTGACGTGCCGGCTGTCGATGAGCCCCGCGCGTCGGGTGGCGTTGCGCGACCAGGGGCAGCGCTGCGCTGTCGACCGCCACATGGCGAACCTGCTGGGATGCCTGACCGGCTGCGCGCTGAAGGACAAGCGGGGCGAGGACTATCGCCGGCAGCTGCGCAACGCCTGGGCCAGGCTGGAACGCACGGGCGCAACGCCGGCGATGAAGGAAGCAGCCATGGTCCGGCTGATTTCGGAGCTTCAGTCCTGGGACCGCAGCGCCGTGGCCGCGGGAATCGCGCGCGTGCTCAGGGAGCCGCTGCCTCGGCAGCAACAGAGTTGGCTGGGCTTGTTGAACGATCAGGTGTCGCGGCCGGTTCCGGCTGGCGCGGCCGCTGGCGGCAGGCCGGTCAGCGGCGCGCGATCCGCGTCGCCGCAGGATGGCGGGTCCGTCATGCCGCCGTCCGGCGGCCCGCTGGACGCCGCTTCCCGTCCGGGCCTGCCCGCGCCGGTGATGGAGCATGTCACCGGCGACATCACCAGGATGAACGTCGATGCGATCGTCAATGCCGCCAAGCCTTCGTTGCTGGGCGGGGGCGGCGTGGACGGCGCGATACACCAGGCGGCGGGGCCGGGTTTGCTGGCCGAGTGCGCCAAGCTGGGCGGCTGCGAGGTCGGCTGTGCCAAGATCACCGCCGGCCACCGGCTGCCGGCTCGTCACGTGATCCATACGGTGGGGCCGGTGTGGCAGGGCGGCGGGAACAACGAGGCGGCGAAGCTGGCTTCCTGCTACCGCGAGTCCATACGCCTGGCCGTGAAAAAGGGCCTGGGCTCGATCGCGTTTCCCGCCATCAGCACGGGCGTATATGGCTACCCCAGGAAAGAGGCCGCGGCCATCGCGGTGGCCGCGGTCCGGCAGGCCATGCAGGAAAGCGAGGGATCGTCGCTGCGCCGCGTGGTGTTCTGTTGCTACGACGACGAGGATGCGAGGTTGTACCGGCAGTTGCTGTCCGGCATGCGCCAGCCCTAGTCCGCCAGCACCAGCCGCAGGCCCAGGTTGGCGGGCGGCAGGCCCACCGAACAGGCTCCGCTCTTGGGGTCGCGGATGAAGTCCGGCAGATAGGCGATATGCCGGCCGGCGGCCACGCGGATGCCGCAGTTGCCCGCCTCCTGTCCGGCCTCGCCGGGCGCCGCGTCCAGCACGCGGCGCGTGTGGCAGTCGCTGGTCCAGTCCCACACGCTGCCGGCCATGTCCTGCAATCCGGCCGGATTGGCGCCGTGGCCGCCGAAGGGTCGCAGCTCGACGGACCCACCCGCCTGCGCGCGCCGCGCCTGCTGGTCGTATTCGGCCAGCCAGCGCTGCGCCGGATCGCCGTCGTCGGCTGACGGGGCGAGCGCATCATCGATGAACGCCGGGCCGGCCGCGTAGACCCATTCCGCATAGGTCGGCAACCGCAGCTGGCGGCCGGTGGCGGCCGAGAGCCAGGCGGCATAGGCGGAGGCGTCGCTCCAGCTGATCCCGGCGGCCGGCATGTCCGGCGCCGTGGCGCCGCGCTGCGCGGGGTCGGGCGTCCTGCAGCCGCCGGCGCGCACGCAGGCCGCGTACTCGGCCTGGCTGACCTGGCGCGTCATGATGGCAAGGCCGTTCGGAAAGCGCGCCGTCAGCGGCGCGGGCGTCACCGGATAGCCCTTGCGCAGCGCCTCGCCGGGCGGCGTGTACGAGACCTCGCCCGGCGGCAGCCGGCTCATCGGGGGCAGGGGGGCGCGGGACCGGTCGCCGCCGCAGGCGGACAGCGACAACAGCAAGGCCAGGACCAGCGGGCGGGCATGCATGCGTAAGCTCCTCGACGCCCGGAGCCGGCAGGCTCCGGCGCATGCGGATATTGGACCCGGGGCCGGGACCGGCCTCTTTGCGCTGGCACAAGTTGGCGCGCGCAGGGCAGCGCCCGCGCCGGAAACGCAACGGCCCCGCCGGGGACCATGTCCTCGGCGGGGCCGGCGGCTTGCGTGTCGCCGACGGTTCCGGCGTCAGCCGCGAGCCGGACGGGTTTGCAGGCCGGGCTTGGGCGCGGCCGGCTTGCCGCTGGCCAGGCCCAGGATCACCTGCGCCACCAGCGCCAGCGCGCCCAGCAGGAACACCACGTCGCCGAAGGTGCGGCCCCAGCGCAGGGCTTTCAGGATGTCCTGCTGCATGAAGGCTTCGCTGCGCGCGTACCACATGCCTTCGCTGACGCTGGCGTGGAACTGGATCAGTCCGGCCGGCAGCAGGCTGGTGAAGATCATCAGCGCCAGGCCGATGTTCAGGCCCCAGAAGCCCAGCTTCATCAGGCCGGGATTCAGCGCGTATTGCGGTCGGATGTAGCGCAGCACCAGCAGCGTGAAGCCCAGCGCCAGGAAACCGTACACGCCGAACAGGGCCGCGTGCGCGTGGACCGGCGTGGTGTTCAGGCCCTGGATGTAGTACAGCGAGATCGGCGGGTTGATCATGAAGCCGAACACGCCCGCGCCCAGCATGTTCCAGAAGGCCACGGCCACGAAGCACATCAGCGGCCACTTCAGGTCGGCCATCCAGGGCGCGCGGGTCTTCAGGCGCCAGTTCTCCCAGGCCTCGTGGCCCAGCACGATCAGCGGCACCACTTCCAGCGCCGAGAAGCTGGCGCCGATGGCCATGACCGGCGTGGTGGTGCCGGCGAAGTACAGGTGGTGGAAGGTGCCGGGGATGCCGCCCAGCATGAACAGCGAGGCCGAGGCCAGGCTGGCCGTGGTGGCCATGCGCCGCGACACCAGTCCCAGCGTCGAGAAGATGAAGGCCAGCGCGGTGGTGGCGAAGACCTCGAAGAAGCCCTCCACCCACAGGTGCACGATCCACCAGCGCCAGTACTCCATCACGGTCAGGTGGGTGCGTTCGCCGTAGAAGAAGCCGGCGCCGTAGAACAGGCCGATGGCGCCGACCGAGGCGGTCAGGAGCGCCAGCAGGTTCTTGTCGCCGCCGGGCTGGCGCAGCGCGGGCACGATGCCGCGCAGCATCAGCACCAGCCAGAAGCAGATGCCGGTGAACTTGCCGATCTGCCACAGCCGGCCCAGGTCCACGTATTCATAGCCCTGGTGGCCCAGCCAGAAATTCAGCTCGGGCGGCATGATCTGCGCGATCGCCAGATAGTTGCCGGTGAACGAGCCGACCACCACGACCACCAGCGCCCAGAACAGGATGTCCACCCCGATCTTCTGGAACTTGGGATCGCGCCCGCCGTTGATCAGCGGCGCCAGGAACAGGCCGGCGGCCAGGAAGCCCGTGGCGATCCAGAACAGCGCGCTCTGGATGTGCCAGGTGCGCACCAGCGAATACGGGAACCATTGCGACAGGTCCAGCCCGTAGAACTTCTGGCCCTCCACCGTGTAGTGCGCGGTGAAGGCGCCCAGCAGCACCTGCAGGCCGAACAGCGCCACTACCAGGAACAGGTACTTGCCCAGTGCGCGCTGCGACGGGGTCAGCGCGAAGGTGCTCAGCGGATCCTGCCTGGGCGCCTCGGGCTCGTCTTCCTCCTTGCCGCGCAGGAAGGCCCAGGCCCAGATGAGCAGGCCGATGCCGGCCAGTAGCACCACCACGCTGATGATGGACCACATCACGTTCTCGCTGCTGGGCACGTTGCCGATCAGCGGCTCGTGCGGCCAGTTGTTGGTGTAGGTGACCTTGGCGCCCTCGCGCTCGGTGGCGGCGGCCCAGGCGGTCCAGAAGAAAAAGCGCGTCAGTTGCTCGCGCCGACCGGCGTCGGGCAGCGTGTTCTCCTTCATCGCGAAATGCTCGCGGCTGGTGTGCAGCGCCGGCGCATCGGAAAACAGCTGGTCATAGTAAGCGGCGGTCTGGGCGATGGCCCGCGCGCGGCGCGCGCTGACCGTCAGCACCTCGTCGGCGTTGACGCGGTTGCCACGGTACTCGGCCTTGAGGGTTTCGCGCAGCGCCGCCTGGGCCGGCGCGGGCAGTTCGGCGTAGGGCTGGCCGTGCGCCTCGCGCGCCGCCAGGTCCAGCCAGGCGCCCAGCTCGCGGTGCAGCCAGTCGGCCGTCCAGTCCGGCGCCTGGTAGGCGCCGTGGCCCCAGACCGAGCCCAGCTGCATGCCGCCCACCGACTGCCAGGCGGTCTGCCCGTCCAGGATGTCGTCGCGGCCGAACAGGCGTTGCCCGTCGGCCGCGACCACGGCCTGCGGGATGGGCGGCGCCTGTCGGTAGACCTCGCCGCCGTAGAAGCCGAGCAGCGAGAAAGTGACCGCCAGCACGGCGATCAGCGTGAACCATAGTTTTCGGTATGGGCCCATTTCGGGTACACCCTCCAGATGTTGCAGTTGATGGGTGCAGGGACAGATGCGAATTCCGTGCCAGAAAAAAGAACGCGGAAAATCAGGGGCTTGTGGGGCGAAGGGTGATTCGTACCCTGGCCGACATGGGTTCGGATTACCCTGGAATGGTGTTTTTCACCACCAGGAGGACGTTCGCGCCGTTTCGGAGGGGCCGGATGGCGACTGGTGCAAAATACGGCTTTTCCCTGACAGTGACAGCGGCCCTCGCGGGGGCCGCGCAGAGGACACCATGGCATTCGATTTCGACCTGTTTGTGATTGGCGCCGGTTCCGGCGGCGTGCGCGCGGCCCGTTTCGCGGCCGGCTTCGGCGCGCGCGTGGCGGTGGCGGAAAGCCGCTACCTGGGCGGCACCTGCGTCAACGTGGGCTGCGTGCCCAAGAAGCTGCTGGTCTACGGCGCCCACTACAGCGAAGACTTCGAGCAGGCCGGCGGCTTTGGCTGGACCACGGGCGAACCGTCCTTCGACTGGCCCGCGCTGATCGCCAACAAGAACCGCGAGATCGAGCGCCTGAACGGCATCTATCGCAACCTGCTGGTCAACAGCGGCGTGACGTTGCTGGAGGGCCATGCGCGCATCACGGATCCGCACACCGTCGAGATCAACGGCCAGACGCACACGGCCGAGCACATCCTGGTGGCGACCGGCGGCTGGCCGCAGGTGCCGGACATCCCCGGCAAGGAACACGCCATCACGTCCAACGAGGCTTTTTTCCTGGAAGCGCTGCCGCGCCGCGTGCTGGTGGTTGGCGGCGGCTACATCGCCGTGGAATTCGCCTCCATCTTCAACGGCATGGGCGCGCGGACCACGCAGATCTATCGCGGCCCCATGTTCCTGCGCGGCTTCGATCAGGGCGTGCGCGAGCACCTGCGCGACGAGCTGACCAAGAAGGGCATCGACCTGCGCTTCAACGCCAATGTCGCCCGCATCGACAAGCGCGCCGACGGCACGCTGGCCGCCACGCTGGAAGACGGCTCGGTGGTCGAGACCGACTGCGTGTTCTTCGCCACCGGCCGGCGCGCCATGCTGGACAAGCTGGGCCTGGAGAACACGGCGGTCAAGATCGGCAAGAACGGCTTCATCGAAGTGGACGACGAATTCCGCACGGCCGAGCCGTCCATCCTGGCCATCGGCGACGTGATCGGCCGCGTGCCGCTCACGCCGGTGGCGCTGGCCGAGGGCATGGCCGTGGCGCGCCGCCTGTTCCGTCCCGCCGAGTACCGCAAGGTCGACTATGCGCTGATCCCGACGGCGGTGTTCAGCCTGCCCAACATCGGCACGGTCGGCCTGACCACCGAGCAGGCGCGCGAGGCCGGCCACGAGGTCAAGCTGTATGAAAGCCGCTTCCGGCCGATGAAGCTGACGTTGACCGAGTCGCAGGAAAAGACGCTGATGAAGCTGGTGGTGGACGCGAAGACGGATCGCGTGCTGGGCGTGCACATGGTCGGGCCCGATGCCGGCGAGATCGTGCAGGGCATGGCCGTGGCGCTCAAGGCCGGGGCGACCAAGCAGGTGTTCGACGACACCATCGGCATCCATCCGACCGCTGCCGAGGAATTCGTGACGATGCGCACGGCGGTGGCGTAGCGGAATCGGGCCAGCCAACGGCGGGTGACAAGGCCGACGGGCTGGCCGCCAGGCGAGCCCGGGCACGCCAGAAAAAAGCGCCTGTTCCGATACAGATTTCCGATATCGTCGGCGCTTCCTGATCTCACGCGCCCGCCGCCATCCGCCATGCCCGATTCCTCCAACCTCCTGACCTTCGCCCTGGTGGCGCTGGGCATGGTGCTCACGCCCGGCCCCAACATGATCTATCTGGTGTCGCGCTCGATCTCCCAGGGCCCCAAGGCCGGGTTGATCTCCCTGGCGGGCGTGGCCGTGGGCTTCATCTTTTACGTGGGCTGCGCGGCCTTCGGCATCACGGCGTTGCTGATGGCGGTGCCTTATGCCTACGACGCGCTGCGCTACGCCGGCGCGCTGTATCTGCTCTACATGGCCTGGCAGGCCGTCAGGCCCGGTGGCCGTTCGCCGTTCCAGGTGCGCGAGCTGCCGCGCAGCTCGCCGCGCACGTTGTTCACCATGGGGCTGGTGACCAATCTGCTCAACCCCAAGATCGCCGTCATGTACGTGTCGCTGCTGCCGCAGTTCATCCAGCCCGATCACGGCAGCGTGCTGACGCAGTCGCTGGCGTTGGGCATGACCCAGGTCGCGGTCAGCCTGTCGGTGAACGCGCTGATCGCGCTGATGGCGGGCTCCATCGCCGGCTTTCTCGCCGGCCGGCCGCTGTGGATGGTGGCGCAGCGCTGGCTGATGGGCACCGTGCTGGCCGGCCTGGCCGTGCGGATGGCGCTGGAGTCGCGGCGCTGATCCATGTCGCGGCGCGTGCCCGGCGCGCTCGCGGTGCGTGTGTCAGTGGTGATGAAAGCTCACCAATGATTCGCAAAAAATGTCGACCCGGACGTGGGCGGCCATTGCTACGATCGCCCCATTGCAGGCGCGTCCCGCGCCTGCGACCACGTCAGATCGAGGCGGCATTCCCCATGAGGCATCCCTCAGGCCCTAATTCAACATCACCCGGTCCGCGCCAGGTTGAGCTGGTGCTGCTGCGTCACGGTGAAACCGAATGGAGCCGCCTTGGCCGCTATGCCGGTCTGACCGACCTGGCCCTGACCGCCGACGGCCAGGCATCCGCCCGCGCGTTGGGACCCCGGCTGGCACAGGGCAACTACGATCGCATCGTGTCCAGCCCCTTGCAGCGCGCCCGCAGCACGGCCGAGCTGCTGGCCTTGGGCGAGGTGACGCTGGACCTGCGGCTGGTCGAGCGCGACTACGGCGACTACGAAGGCAAGACCACCGCCGAGATCCGCGCCGACGCGCCGCACTGGCATGTCTGGACCGATCCCGTGCCCAATGGCGAGACGCTGGCCGCCATGACCCACCGGGTCGACAGCTTCATCCGCGACGTGCGCCAGTCGGCGGACCGTCGGGTGCTGGCCGTGGCGCACGCCCATCTGATCCGGTTGGTGGCCGCGCGCTGGCTGGGACTGGAGCCGGCGCAGGCGGCCCTGTTCCGGCTGGGCACGCTGGGCATCGCGCATCTGGGTTGGGAGCGCGAGCGTCCCGTCATGCTGAGCTGGAACACATGAGCGCCGTCGGCTACGCGCTGCTGTGGGACTTCGACGGCACGCTGGTCGATTCCGGCGAGTTGTGGCGGCGCAGCGAGTACACCTTCCTCAATGCCCGCAAGCTGCCCTGGAACGATGCGGCCAGCAGGCGGCTGTTGGGCGGCAACCTGGAGCTGGCGGCCCATGTGATGGCCGAGGTGACTGGCGTCCGGTTCTCGGTCGATGAGTTGCGGCGCGGCCTGGGCGACGCCGTGCGCGATGCGCTGTCGCGGCATGTGCCGTGGATGCCCGGCGTGCGCGGCCTGTTGCGCGAGCAGCATCAGCGCGGCTTGCGGTCGGCCCTGGTGACATCGTCCTACGCGGCCATCGTGCGCACGGCGCTGGAGCAGCTGGCGTATGCGCCGTTCCAGTCCTGGGTCACGCGCGAAGACGTGGAGCGGCCCAAGCCGGATCCGCAGCCCTACCGGCTGGCGCTGGAGCGGCTGGATATCGCCGCCGACGCGGCGCTGGCCATCGAGGATTCGCCCGCCGGCGTGGCTTCTGCGTTGGCGGCGGGCTGCCATGTTCTGGCGGTCGGGCCGGATCTGCGCGAACTGGCTCAGGGTCATGAGCGCGGCGGCGTGCTGGCGCATGTCGACAGCCTGGCCGGTCTGACGCTGGACGCCGTGCTGGCGCGCTTTCCTCGCATGACGGCGCGCGCCGGCTGAGGGCGCGCGCCCGCTCTTTCGCCATCTTGGCGCCTCGCTACACCCTGGCGTCCTTGCCGCCCGGTCGCTGGCGCGGCGCGTCCTGCTTCAGCCGCGTTTCCCGCGCCAGCCTGGCCAGGCGCTTGACCAGCGCCGGAAAGCGCTCGGCGCCGGTGTTGCCGTAACCGATCACCAGTCCGTTGTCCTCGGGCAGCGGCGAGACGGCGAAGGACGACAGCGCGTTGGGGCTCATGCCCGCGGCGCGCGCCTGTTCCGCGATCCGCGTATCCGGAAAGCAGGGCGGCAGGCGCACCGTCAGGTGCAGGCCGCTGTGGCCGCCCAGCACGTCATGTTCCACGTCCATGTGCGCCGCGAGCGCGTCGCGCAGCGCCGCCTGCCGTTCGCGGTACAGGCGCCGCATGCGTCCCAGATGGCGCGAGAACTGGCCGTTCTCGATGAAGGCCGCCATGGTCAGCTGTTCGAGCCGGTGGCCGCCGCGCAGCATTTCGATGATGGACGGCGTGGCGCTGGCCGCCAGCGCCGGCGGCAGCACCAGGAAGCCCAGCCGCAGGGCCGGGAACATGGTCTTGCTGAAGGTGCCCACGTACAGCACCGGGGCGTCCGGCAGCAGCCCCTGCATGGCGGCGATGGGCTCGCCCTGGTGGCGGAATTCGCTGTCGTAGTCGTCCTCGATGATCCAGGCGCCGACGCGGCGCGCCCGTTCCAGCAGGTCCAGCCGGCGCGCCACCGACAGCACCGCGCCGGTCGGATACTGGTGCGTGGGCGTGGCCTGGATCAGGCGCGGCGGCTTGCGCCAGGCATCCTCGGGGATGACCAGGCCGTCGGCGTCCACGCGCATCGGCACCACGTCCAGGTCGCCGGCATGGAAGGCGGACTTGGCGCCTCGGTAGCCGGGTTCCTCCAGCCAGGCGGTGTCGCCGGGATTGGTCAGCAGTTGCACGCACAGCGCCAGCGCGCCCTGGGCGCCCTCGGTGATGACCACATGCGAGGCGTCGCAGCGCACGCCGCGCGAGACGCGCAGGTATTGGGCGATGGCGGCGCGCAGCGCCGGCTCGCCCATCGGATGGCCGTAGCCCAGCGTGGCGGACGGCGCGGCCTGCAGCGCGCGGTCCTGCGCGCGACGCCAGGCGTTGACGGGGAACTGGTTCAGCGCCGGCGTGCCCGGCGTCAGCGGCAGGGCGCCGTCGTTGGGCACGCGGGTGGAGGCGATGCGGCCCAGCCGCGCGGCGGTGAAGGGCGCCGGTTGCGGCGGTTCGGCCTGGCGGGCGGCGCTGGTCGCGGCGGCCGACAGGGGCGCCACGCGCGTGCCCTGGCGGTCGGCCACCACATAGCCTTCGGCCGTGAGCTGCTCGTAGGCGATCAGCACCGTGTTGCGCGAGATATCCAGCTCGTCGGCCAGCGTGCGCGAGGACGGCAGCTTGCCGCCAGCCGGCAGCTGGCCCGCCAGGATGGCCTGCTTGAGCCGCTGGATCAGCTGGCGCTGGCGCGGCGCGGCGCCATGGCCGCGCGCCAGCGGGCTGGAAAGCAGGGCGTGGGGTAGATTCATGGCTCTATCGAATTCAATGATCGTGGCGCTTTTTATGATGCCACGATTCCTTTATCTTGCGCATATGCCGAACGCGTCCGCCACCGGCGGCGGCGCGGGCCAAACCGGAAGAGGCGCCACGCGATGCAAGCCCGAGTCAATGCTTTCCAACAACCCATCGGCCCCGACGTGGCCGGCTGGACGGCGCGTCCGCGCCCGCCGCTGGCGCCGGCCGAGGGCCGCTACTGCCGGCTGGAGCCGCTGTCGGCGGCGCGCCACGCCGCCGAGCTGTACCAGGCCTTCAGCCAGGCGCCGGATGGCCGCGACTGGACCTACATGTCGGTCGGCCCCTTTGCCAGCGAGGCCGAGTACCGCGCCTTCGCCGAGCGCGCCGAGGCGGGGCAGGACCCCTTGCACCACGCCGTCATCGACCTGGCCAGCGGCAAGGCCGTGGGCACGCTGTCGCTGATGCGCATCGATCCGGCCAATGGCGTGATCGAGGTGGGCTTCGTCAGCTTCTCGCCGCTGCTCAAGCGCACGCGCATCGCCACCGAGGCGCAGTTCCTCTTGATGCGGCGCGTGTTCGACGAGCTGGGCTACCGCCGCTACGAATGGAAGTGCGACAGCCTGAACGCGCCGTCGCGCAGCGCCGCCGCGCGGCTGGGCTTCGAGTTCGAGGGCGTGTTCCGCCAGGCCGTGGTCTACAAGGGCCGCAGCCGCGACACGGCCTGGTTCTCCATCATCGACCGCGAATGGCCGGCGCTGCGCGCAGCCTACGAGCGCTGGCTTAGCCCGGATAACTTCGACGCTGAGGGCGGGCAGCGCGTCGGCCTGGCCGAGCTGATCGCGCGGGAGCGCGCCGCTTGCGCCTGATCCCTGTTGCGCTGGCCCTGTTCTGGGGGTTGAACTGGCCGGCGGTGAAGATCAGCCTGTCGCTGCTGCCGCCGTTCACGCTGCGGCTGCTGGGCCTGGGCAGCGGCGCGCTGCTGCTGTTCCTGCTGGCGCGGCTGCGGCGCGCCGACATCCTGCCCGCACGCGCCGCCTGGCCCGGCATCGTGGCCGGCGGCCTGTTGTCGATCGCGGTCTTCAACCTGGCCGTGGCCTGGGCCCAGCTCAGCACCAGCACCGCCCGCGCGGCGGTGCTGACTTTCACCATGCCGATGATGTCGGCGTTGCTGGCCCGCTTCGTGCTGGGCGAGCGGCTGGATGGCCGCCGCGCGCTGGCGCTGCTGCTGGGCGGATTGGGCGTGGCGGTGCTGGCCTGGCCGGCGTTGCGGGCGGCGGTGTCCGGCGCGGATCCGTCCGCGCTGCGCGGACTGGTGTTCCCCTTGACCGCCGCCTTCGGCTGGGCCGCCGGCACGGTCTGCCTGAAGCGCTGGCCCGCGCCGGGCGACCGCGTCGTGGTCACGGCCTGGCAATTGTCGATTGGGGCGCTGTGCGCGCTGGCCGGCATGCTGCTGGCGGGCGAGTCATTTCCGCTGCAAGGCTGGAGCGTCCGGGTCGCGGGGGCGCTGACTTTTCATATCGTGCTGGGCACGGCGGCGGCGTACTGGCTGTGGTTCGTGCTGAGCGAGCGCATCAGCGCGACCACGGCTTCGCTGACCACGCTGGCGGTGCCGGTGGTGGGCGTGCTGGGCGCGATGGCGTTGGTGGGCGACCGGCCGGCCGCCCAGGACTGGTGGGGTTTCGCGCTGGTGCTGGCGGGCGCGGCGCTGACGGTGCTGGGATCGGTCGGCGCGGCGGCGCGCCGCGCCGGAGCCGGCCGGGCGCGCGGGCGCTGATGCCGTCCGCGCGGGCCGGCGTCAGCGCGCCCGGCCGCGCAGTTTCTCGCGCAGCAGCGCCGAGCCGCTGACCAGCAGGATGCCGCCCAGCACCAGCAGCGCGCCCAGCACGAAGGCGGCGTCCAGCGGTTCGTCCAGGAACAGCACGCCGAACGACACGCCGAACAGCGGCGTCATGAACGACAGAATGGACAGGCGCGAGGCCAGATAGCGGCGCAGCAGCCAGAACCAGGCCAGGTAGCCGGTCAGCGCCACGGCCACGGCCTGGAACGACACGCTCAGCACCGCGGCGGCGCTGTAGCGGAAACCGGCCTGGCCGGTGGCGATCGCATAGGCCAGCAGCAGCACGGCGGCCACCACCATCTGATAGAACAGGGTCTGGGACGCGGGCGCTTCCGACAACCGGGTCTTGCGGATCAGCACGGTGGTCGCGCCCCACAGCAGCCCCGCCGTCAGTCCCATCGCGTCGCCGAGCAGCATGTTGCTGGCGGCCTGCGGGTCGCCCTTGCCAAGGAAGGCCACGGCGATGCCGGCGAACGCGATGGCCACTCCGAGCCATTGCAGCGGCGTCAGCCGCTCTTCCGGCAGCAGCCAGTGCAGGCCCAGCGCGGCGAACACCGGCGCGGTGTAGAGAAAGACCGAGATGTGGGAGGCTGTGGAGTACACCAGGCCCTGCGCCACCAGCAGGAACTCCACGCCGAACAGCAGGCCAGCCATCAGCCCCGCCGGCGCGGCGCCATCGGTCAGCGTGCGCCATCCCGCCTGTCGCCACATCACGACGCCCAGCACCAGCGCCGCGAAGGCCGAGCGCAGGCCGATCTGCATGATGGGCGCCACATCGGCCGCCACCAGCTTGATGGCGATCTGCTGGAAGCCCCAGCACAGGCACAGCAGCAGCATGGATCCCGTGGCCAGCGCGTCCAGCGGACGGCGCGGGGCGGGGGCGGTCACGGCAGTTCCGCCGGATAGCTGTCCAGGGCCAGGCTGATCTGCTGGCGCAGGTCCCATTCGGCCAGGCTGGCCTGCACCGGACCGTAGAAAGCGCCGTCACGCACCAGGAACATGGACGGCAGGTGGAAGACTTCATAGCGCTCGACCAGGCCGCCGTTCTCGCCGGCGTCGATCCAGCACACGCGCTGCACCGGCGGCAGTTCCAGCCAGGGCAGTTCCTGGCGCGCGATGCGGCAGGTGCCACAGGTGCGGCTGTGGAACACCAGCAGGGACAGGCCGGGCGTGTCCAGCAGATAGCGGTCGGCGTTGCCGTCGTTCAGTTCGATCTGGTCCATGGTCGCAAGAGGCAGGCGCGGCGAGGGCGCGATGCCGCACATTATGGCAGCGCGGCGGCGCGGCCTTGCGCATAACCCGGACGCGGCCGGGGGCTCAGGCCCGCGCGCGTCGCGGCCGCATTGGCGCCGCGCGTGGCGCTACATTGCACTCCGGCGTTCCAACGGTCCGGCGCGCCTGAGCGCCAGCGTGTTCAGCGCGAGGACAGCACCCGGTCCAGCTCCAGCACCGTTTCATACAGCACGCGCGTGCCGTCCAGCAGTTGCGACGGCTCGATCCGCTCGTCCGGACAATGGCTGCGGCCGTTCAGGCAGGGGATGAAGATCATGCCCGCCGGGCCGGTGGGCGCCATGTACATGGCGTCGTGGCCCGCGCCGCTGGGCAGGCGCATCGTGTCGTAGCCGAGCCGGCCGGCGGCGGCCTGCACCGCGTCCATCACCAGCGGCGCGCAGTCGGTGGGCCGGGCGCGGCTGAGTTCGATGACGCTCGCGCTCAGGCGCAGCGCCTTGAGATCCTCGGCCACGCCGGCCATCAGGGTCTCGGGGAACGCGTCCAGCACCGCGTCGCTGTCGCTGCGCATCTCCAGCGTCAGCTCGACGCGGCCGGGCACGGCGTTGGCGGCGTTCGGCGTCAGGGACAGCCGACCCACCGTTGCGACCACGTAATGGGGCTTGCCGCTGGCCGCGCTGGCCTGGCGGTGCGCGCCGTCGATGATGCGGGCCGCGCCAACCAGCGCGTCGCGGCGGATGTCCATGGGGGTGGTGCCGGCGTGGTCGGGCTGGCCTTCGACCGTGATCTGCACGCGGCGGATGCCGACGATGTTGGTGACCACGCCGATGGGCAGGCCGCGCGCTTCCAGCACCGGGCCCTGTTCGATGTGCAGTTCGACGAAGGCGGCGGTGCCGCCGGCCGGACGCAGCGGCGCGGTCAGCGCGGCCGGGTCGCCGCCGACGCGTGCGATGGCCTGCGCCAGGGTTTCGCCTTCGGGATTGCGGGCGGCCAGCATGGCGGCGTCGAGCTTGCCGCTGAGCGCGCGGCTGCCGACGCAGGAAATGCCGTAGTCGCTCGGCTCCTCGGACAGGAAGTCGATGACCTCGAAGGGATGCTTGAGCGCGACGCCGTGCTCGTGCAGCGTGTGCGCGACCTCGATGCCCGCCAGCACGCCGATGATGCCGTCGTAGCGGCCGCCGCTCAGCACGGTGTCGCAGTGCGAGCCGGTGACGATGGGCTTGCGCGCGGGGTCGCTGCCGGCGCGCGCGCCGACCAGGTTGCCGCCGGCATCCAGCCGCGTGGCAAGGCCGGCGGCCTGGAACTCCTGGCGCAGCCAGGCGCGCGCTTCATCGAACAGCGGCGAGAAGGCGCGCCGCGTCCAGGGCTGGCCGGGCAGGGTGTAGCGGGACAGGGTTTCGACGCGGGACCACAGACGCTCGGCGTTCAGCGGCGGAAAGGCGGGGGCGGGGGTGACGGGCATGAGGCTTCCAGATGACGCTCGGCCGATTATGGCACGCAGGTCCGCGGCGGCCGCGCGCGCTTTCGCGCATGGGCCGAAGCGTGGACGTCAGGCCGCGCGCGCCACCAGCCCCAGGCGCTCGCGCCGCGTCCAGCGCTGCACCATCAGCAGCGCCACCACGGTCAGGCCGATCGCCAGCCCGCTCCAGATGCCCACGCCGCGCCAGCCGGCCTCGAAGGCCAGCCAGGCGCCGCTGGGCAGGCCCACGCCCCAGTAGCCGATCGCGGCGTAGACCATGGGCACGCGCGTGTCGTGCAGGCCGCGCAGCATGCCCGCGCCCAGCACCTGCGCGCCGTCGACGATCTGGAATATCGCGGCCACGGCCAGATAGCCGACCGCGAAGCCCAGCACGCGGGCGTTGGCCGGGTCGCGCACGTCCATGAACGCCGACACCAGCAGATAGGGCACCGTGACCATGAGCAGCGCGGCGATCGCCATGGAGCCGATGCCCAGTCCGAAGGCGGTCCAGCCCGCGCGCGCCACGCCGGCCGCGTCGCCGGCGCCCTGCGCATGGCTCACGCGCACCGTCGCGGCTTGCGCCACGCCGTAGGGAATCATGAAGGTCACGCTGGCGATCTGGATGGCGATGGCGTGCGCGGCCAGCTCCGCCTCGCCCAGCCAGCCGATCAGGAAGGCGGCGGCGTTGAAGATGGTGACCTCGAAAGCGGTGGCCACGCCGATGGGCAGACCCAGCTTCCAGAACGCGGCCAGCCGTTGCCAGTCCGGTTGCAGCAGGTTGCCGAACAGCCGGTAGCGGCGGAAGCGCCGGTCGCGCAGCACCACCAGCGCCAGGCCCAGGAACAGGCACAGGCTGGCCAGCGCGCTGGCCACGCCCGCGCCGACCAGGCCCAGGGCGGGCGCGCCCAGGTTGCCGAACACCAGCACCCAGTTGCCGAGCACGTTGAACGCGATGCCGGCCACCGCCACGATGAAGGCCCAGCGCGGTTTTTGCAGCGCCGCCAGGAACGAGCGCAGCACCAGGAATCCCAGGAACGGCGGCATGGCCCAGAGCAGGGCGCGCAGGTATTCACCGGCCAGCGCCGCCAGCTCGGGCGGCTGGCGCAGCAGCAGCAGGATCTGTTCGCCGTGCCACAGCGCCAGGCAGCCGGGCAGCGAAATCAGCACGGCCGTCCACAGCCCCTGGCGCACCGTCAGCCGCACGTCGCGCACGGCGTTGCGCCGCGCGCCTTCCGCGCGCGCGGCCATGGGCGCGGTGGCGCTGACCAGGCCCAGCGCGAAGAAGGCGATGGCCGAATACAGATTGGCGCCCAGCGCGCTGGCGGCCAGCTGCTGCGAGCCCAGGCGGCCGATGAACATCACGTCGGTGACGGTCATGGCGATCTGGGCCAGGTTGCTCAGCACCAGCGGCAGGGCGAGCATCAGCGTGGCGACGATTTCAGGTTTCCACGCGCGGCGGTTCGGCGCGGGCTGGGGCGGGGCCATACGGGTTCTTCCTGATTGCGACCCCGAATCTTAATCGCAGCCCGGATTTGCGGCGCCGCCGCATTGCCCGAGGCGCCGCGCAGACTTGGTGTTTGAGGCGTCTCAATCGGTGACAAACTCCTCCATGTGGGCGGGTTGACGGGCTGCCCGGCGCTGCAAGTATGATGGCGCAAACGCATACGGCCCCTATCCGAACGGGGCCGTATCACTTGGCAGCATCACCAATACAAGTAGGGAGTAGACCCCGATGAATACGCCTTTGGAAGGGGGCCTGGCGGCCTTGAACGTGCCCGCCTATGTGAAGCACCGCGGACTGATCGACTGGGTCGCCCGCGTCGTCGCGCTGGCCAAGCCCGACCGGGTGGTCTGGTGCGATGGCTCGCAACAGGAATACGACCGTCTCTGCGAGCAGATGGTGCAGTCCGGCACCATGCGCCGCCTGAACCCCGCCAAACGGCCTAATTCGTTCCTGGCCTGTTCCGACCCGTCCGACGTGGCCCGCGTCGAGGACCGCACCTTCATCTGTTCCGACCGCGCCGAGGACGCCGGCCCCACCAACAACTGGGCCGATCCCGCCGAGATGCGCGCCACGCTCGACGGCCTGTTCGACGGCGCCATGCGCGGCCGCACGCTGTACGTGGTGCCGTTCTCGATGGGCCCGCTGGGCTCGGACATCGCGCACATTGGCGTCGAACTGTCCGACAGCCCCTATGTGGTCGTCAACATGCGCATCATGACGCGCATGGGCAAACAGGTCTATGACGTGCTGGGGGCCGACGGCGACTTCGTCCCCTGCGTCCATTCGGTGGGCAAGCCGCTGGCGGACGGCGAGGCCGACGTGGCCTGGCCCTGCAATCCCACCAAGTACATCGTCCACTACCCCAAGACGCGCGAGATCTGGAGCTTCGGCTCGGGCTACGGCGGCAACGCGCTGCTGGGCAAGAAATGCTTCGCGCTGCGCATCGCGTCCACCATGGGCCGCGACCAGGGCTGGCTGGCCGAGCACATGCTGATCCTGGGCGTGACCTCGCCCAAGGGCCGCAAGTATCACGTCGCGGCGGCCTTCCCGTCGGCCTGCGGCAAGACCAACTTCGCCATGCTGATTCCGCCGCAGGGCATGGATGGCTGGAAGGTCAGCACCATCGGCGACGACATCGCCTGGATCAAGCCGGGCGCCGACGGCCGCTTGCACGCCATCAACCCCGAGGCCGGCTACTTTGGCGTGGCGCCGGGCACCAGCGAGCTGACCAACTACAACGCCATGGCCACGCTCAAGGCCAACGTCATCTTCACCAATGTGGCGCTGACCGATGACGGCGACGTCTGGTGGGAAGGCATGACCCAGACGCCGCCCGAGCATCTGATCGACTGGCAGGGCCAGGACTGGACGCCCGCCATCGCGCAGCAGACCGGCCGCAAGGCCGCGCATCCGAACGCGCGCTTCACGGCGCCGGCGGCGCAATGCCCGTCGATCGATCCGGAATGGGAAAACCCCGAAGGCGTGGTGATCGACGCCTTCATCTTCGGCGGCCGCCGGTCCACCACCGTGCCGCTGGTGACCGAGGCCCGCAACTGGGTCGAGGGCGTGTACATGGCCGCCACCATGGGCTCGGAAACCACCGCCGCCGCCGTGGGCCAGCAGGGCGTGGTGCGGCGCGATCCCTTCGCCATGCTGCCGTTCTGCGGCTACAACATGAGCGACTACTTCAACCACTGGCTGCAACTGGGCAAGCGCCTGGAAGCGGCGGGGGCCACGCTGCCGCGCATCTATTGCGTGAACTGGTTCCGCAAGGGACCGGATGGCAAGTTCGTCTGGCCGGGCTTTGGCGAGAACATGCGCGTGCTGCGCTGGATGCTGGGCCGCATCGACGGCCAGGCCCAGGGCGTGGACCAGGTGTTCGGCGTGTCGCCCAGCTACCAGGACATCGACTGGACCGGGCTGGAGTTCACGCCGGACAAGTTCGAGCAGATCATGTCGGTGGACGAGGGCGCCTGGCGCGCCGAGCTGGCCCTGCACGGCGAGCTGTTCGGCCAGCTGGCGCAGCGCCTGCCCGAAGACCTGCCGGCCACCAAGGTCAAGATCGAGGGGCGGCTGGCGGCCTGATTCAGGCGGCCGGCGTCTGCTTCACTTCCCGCCTGCGCAGCGTCCGCGGCCCGGCTTGCGCCGGGTCGCGGACGTTTGCCTTCAACGTCCGCGAGCGCTGATCCGTTCCAGCGCCGCGCCGACCATGCCTTCGACCACGGGCGTCACCCGCGCCGCCAATTCCGGCCGGTAGGCGTAGGGATAGGTCTCGTCCATGTAGGTCGACTGGCACATCTCCAGCTGCACCGCGTGCACCTCGTCCCCGGGCCTGCCATAGTGGCGCGTGATGTGGCCGCCCTTGAAGCGGCCGTTGACGGCCCAGGTGTACGGCGCCGCGCCCTCCAGGCGCTGGCGGATCGCGTCCAGCACGTCGGGCGCGCAGCTGGCGCCGTCGGCCGTGCCGATGTTCAGGTCGGGCAGCTTGCCCTCGAACAGGCGCGGCAGCACGCTGGCGATGGAGTGCGCTTCCCACAGCAGCACGGCGCCATGCTCGGCGCGAATGCGTTCGATCTCCAGGCGCAGCTTGTCGTGGTAGGGCCGCCAGTACGCGTCCAGCCTGCGCGCGCGCTCGGCCTCGTCGGGCTCGGCGCCGTCCTGGTATATCGGTTCGCCCCGGAATGTGTGCGTCGGGCACAGGCCGGTCTTGGTCTGGCCGGGATACAGGCTGGCGTCGTCGGACGGACGGTTCAGGTCCACCACGTAGCGCGAATAGCGCGCGCCCAGCACCGACGCGCCCAGCGCCCTGGCCCAGCCGTACAGCGTGTCCAAGTGCCAGTCGGTGTCGCCCGAGCGCAGGCCGGCCTCGGTCATGCGCGCGCGCTGCGCTTCGGGCAGCTGGCTGCCCAGGTGGGGGATGGAGATCAGCAGCGGCGCGTTGCCGCGCTGGAAATCATAGATGTCGCTCGTGGCGGCGGTGGCGGATGCGTCGGCCTGCGCGAGTCGCTGGCTCAGCGCGTCCATGTCGTCGGCGAACCAGACGGCGCGGCCCTGGTTGGACTCGCGCACGAAGTCGCGCAGCGCGCCGCTGGCCGCCAGCGGCGCAGAGATGTC
>NZ_JCBANH010000017.1:0-87436 GCF_059760925.1 Achromobacter sp. 1011791174 | reverse complement strand
TGACGGTGCTCATGAGAGGTCTCCCAAAAAGAACAATCCCCACTCAGCGTACCGCTTCGTGGGGATCGGGCTGACCATCTCATTAGCCCCGGAGCACTTGCGTGCCACGGGGCTCCAGACAGCGCCGGCCTGGCGCCGGATCAACGCCCGCGCAGGGCATCCGGTCACCGGCCGCGCTTGGCCTTGTCATGCTTGCGCCAGTAGGCGAATTCTTCCTCGTGGACTTCCAGGTCCAGCTCGGCAACGCGCGCCTGCAGCCTTTCCTGCACGTCGGCAACCGCCCGGTTGTAAATGACCGGCGCGATTTCCTCCAGGAAGAATCCCAGCAGCGCGCCGGCGGCGATATTGCCGATCGGCTCTTCCATGTTCTGGTCGAAATACCGCTGGATCGACGTGACCGCCGTATCGCGCAGTTCCCGTTCAAGTTCGATAGCCATCCTGCCCGCCTCGGTTTGCATTCATGAGGGCTACGAGACTAGAACAAAGCGCGCGGCAGGACAACGCATGCCCGGCCGCGCCGCCTCAGACCGCCCACTCCAGGTCCGTCGTGAAGGCGATGGTCAGCCAGCGGTCCGGCGTGTCGTCGCCCACGGCGCGGCTCACCTCGTCGCGGATCCGGTCCCATTGCTCCAGCGGCTTGGCCGGCAGGTCCTTGGGCACGACGAAATACAGCTCGATCTGCCTGCCGCGTCCCACCTTGGCCACATAGGAACGATGCGACGTGAAACCGTAGCGCTGCGTGAACGTCCTGGCCACCTCGTCCACATGCTCCTTCAGGTCCGGCGGCGTGATCAGCAGCACATCGGCCAGGGCGCGCCGTATGGTGCCGATGGGCATCGGAATGATCACCAGGCAGACCAGCGCCAGCACGGCCGGGTCGATATAGGGCGTCAGGTAATCGAGCGAAGTGCCCTCGATGGCATGGCCGACGCTGAAGGCCAGCAGCAGCGCCGCGGTGATCCCGCCCGACATGATCCACGCCTTGGCATCCAGCGCCACGAATTCCGAGCGCAGCTTCCGGTTCACCCGCATTTCGTAGATGGCCATGCCAATGCAGGCCGCCAGCGCGAAGGCGGCATAGAAGATCGCGTAGCTGAACTCCAGGTCGCGGCCGCCCTTCATCAGGCTGCCGACGGCATTGATCAAGGCGTAGATGGCGACCCCTGTCAGCATGAGGCTGTTCAGGCCCAGCACCATGGGCTCAAGGTGCCAGAAGCCCATGGTGAAGCGGTCGCGCAGCTTGCCGGTCGGACCGCCAGGCGCCGTGGACAGCGCGATGAGACGGGCGACGATCAGCGCCAGGCCGCTCATGCCCGCGTCCGCCAGCATGTAGACGCCGTCGAACACGATGGAGAAGGACCCGGACAAGAGGCCGAAGAGGATGCCGCTGCCGGCGACCACGATGGTGACGAGAATGGAAGTGCGAAGTATCGATTGTTCAGTATGTTTGTGCATATGGCCTCCCCGCTACGGGCGACAGCGCGCCGCCGGCGATGGTTGCGCCAGCATCGCGTCGCCCGTCGAAAGTTCGGTTGACTGCGTTTTCCTTGGGGTTGAGGGAATGATCGGCCGGTTCAGGAAGGCGGGTTCTGCTTGAGCCAGTCTTTCAGGGCGCTATCGACACGGGTCTGCCACCCGGCGCCGGTCGCCTTGAACGCGTCCACCACGTCCGCCGACAGGCGGATGGTGACCACCCGCTTGAGCGGCGCCTTCTGGGGACCGCGCCGGCGCACGCCGGCGGACTCCGCTCGCTGAGATGCGTCGGCGCCATCGCCGCCGGACGCGACGGGGGTGCCCGCAAGGGTGTCCGGATTGCCTTGTTCCGATGAATCAGGAATGCGCCTGGTCGTCATGATGTCCGGCTCCCGGAGCGGCCTGTCAGCCAACCGATCATGCGAACTTCGTCCGATTTCCCCGCAATGCCGGCCAGGCCGGATGTATTCGATGGGGGAAACGCATGCCGCAGATGCCGTTGTCTTCCTGACGGTGCGCACAAGGAGGATGCGCAAGGTCCGCTGCGTAGGGTGATTGTTCTTGTTTTTTAATGGATGAAAGCGAAGTTCACGCGGCAGATTGTATTTACAATAAAATAGGACTGTCAAATCGGCATGCCTGCGCACCCCGCCCCATATACAGCCTGCCGGAGCGCGCGCCCACCGGCCCTGGGCCAATCCGATGGCCAGGCCCATGTAAACAGGATCAGCTGGGGAAGTATTTCCGAGCTAGCGGGATCCCGTTACCATCAACCGATTCAGCATTGCCATCGACTTGGCCTGTCCCTAGAATTTGCGCATCCTCTACCCCCACCAACCGGATGACGCTGATGAAGATCCTCCACCGCCTTGCCGTGACGCTGGCAACGCTGACCGCGGCCCTGGCCCTTGCGAATCCCGCGGCCGCCGAAAACGGCTGCGCCGACGGCTATACGCCTGCGGCTCCAGGCTCCGGCTCCAGCGGGTGCGTGCCCATCCCTGGCCTGTACCAGGTCCCGGGCGGGATACAGGGCGAATCCGCTGCCCCATCCGTCCGCTGGGAAGATCGCTGGGGCGCGATCGCCGTGGACAGCGTCACCGGCAAGACCGGCGTGGCGGGCAGCAAGGCGACTCGCCGACAGGCCGAAGAAGCCGCGCTGGCGATATGCGCCCAAAAGGGCGGCGGCGACTGCAAGGTGAACCTATCGTATGCCAATCAATGCGGCGTGATCGCGTGGGGCAATAACCGGACATCCGCCCGGTTCGCGGCCACGCTGGAAGAAGCATCACGGCTGGCGCTGAATGAATGCGCGCAGGTCAGCGGCGGCACCTGCGAGGTCTTTTTTTCCGATTGCAGCATGCCGGTGCGCGTGCAATAGCCGGCAAAAAGAAAAAGCCCCGCGGCACTTGCGTGCCGCGGGGCTGTAGGACATTGTTGACCCAACGCCAAATCAGTGTCCGAATAGGGTTGGTGCGAAGGAGGGGACTCGAACCCCTACACCTGTTACGGCGTCAGGACCTAAACCTGGTGCGTCTACCAATTTCGCCACCTTCGCTTTAGCCAAGCCCGCTATTGTAGCTTGCTTGTTAAAATCGTGCGCATGAACCCGCGCCTAGATGCCCTACACCCCTACCCGTTCGAGAAATTGCGGGCTTTGCTGGCCTCGGCCGGCACGCCGCCGGACGGGCTTGCCCCCATCAATCTGTCGATCGGCGAACCCAAGCACGCCGCGCCGGAGCGCGTGGCGCAGGCCATCCGGGACGGCATGGCGGGGCTGTCGGTCTACCCGTCCACCAAGGGCGATCCGGCGCTGCGCCGGGCGATCTCCGCGTGGCTGGCGCGCCGCTACAGCATCCCCGCCCCCGACGCGGAAACCCAGGTGCTGCCCGCGCTGGGCTCGCGCGAAGCGCTGTTCGCCTTCACCCAGACGGTGATCGATCCCTCGGCCGGCGCGGTGGTGGTCTGCCCCAACCCGTTCTACCAGATCTACGAAGGCGCGACGCTGCTGGCCGGCGGCACACCCTATTACGTCAATGCCGACGCGGCGCGCAATTTCGGCTGCGACTGGAACCAGGTGCCGGAAGACATCTGGCGCAAGACGCGGCTGGTGTTCGTCTGCTCGCCAGGCAACCCGGCCGGCAACGTGATGTCGCTGGAAGAGTGGAAGACGCTGTTCCAGCTGTCCGACCGCCACGGTTTCGTCATCGCGTCCGACGAATGCTATTCCGAGATCTACCTGGACGAAGGCAATCCGCCGCTGGGCGGACTGCAGGCCGCGCGCCGCCTGGGCCGCGACGACTACCGCAACCTGGTGGCGTTCTCCAGCCTGTCCAAGCGCTCCAACGTGCCCGGCCTGCGCTCGGGCTTCGTGGCCGGGGACGCGGCGCTGATCGGCCGCTTCCTGCTGTACCGCACGTATCATGGCAGCGCCATGAGCCCCATTGTCACGGCCGGCAGCATCGCCGCCTGGACCGACGAGGAACACGTGAAGGAAAACCGGCGCATGTACCGCGAGAAGTTCGACGCGGTACTGCCCATCCTGCGCGACGTCCTCAACGTGGACCGCCCGCAAGCCTCGTTCTACCTGTGGGCCGGCACGTCCGGCCCCGACACCGCCTTCGTGCGCGACCTCTACGGCCGCACCGGCGTGACCGTGCTGCCCGGCAGCTTCCTGGCGCGCGACGCCCACGGCGTCAATCCTGGCGAGAACCGGGTGCGCCTGGCGCTGGTCGCGCCGCTGGCCGAATGCGTGCAGGCCGCCGAGCGCATCGCGCATTTCGTCAAGACTTCCGTTTGACCAACCCCTCTTTGAAAAGCTGAGCCGTTATGACTCTCGACCTGCAAACCACCATCGAAAAGGCCTGGGAAGACCGGACCAACCTGTCGCCCGCCGACGCCAGCGCCGAAGTGCGCGAAGCGGTCGAGCACACCATCGACGGTCTGGACCTGGGCCGCCTGCGCGTGGCCGAAAAGATCAATGACGACTGGGTCGTGCATCAATGGATCAAGAAGGCCGTGCTGCTGTCGTTCCGCCTGAGCGAGAACGCCATCATGGGCCAGGCCCCGCTGCAGTTCTACGACAAGGTGCCGCTCAAGTTCTCCGAGTACGGCGACAACGCCTTCAAGCAAGGCGGCTACCGCGTGGTGCCGCCGGCCGTGGCCCGCCGTGGCGCCTACATCGCCCGCAACGTGGTGCTGATGCCCTCCTACGTCAACATCGGCGCCTACGTCGACGAAGGCACCATGGTCGACACCTGGGCCACGGTGGGCTCGTGCGCCCAGATCGGCAAGAACGTTCACCTGTCCGGCGGCGTCGGCATCGGCGGCGTGCTGGAGCCGCTGCAGGCCAACCCCACCATCATCGAGGACAACTGCTTCATCGGCGCCCGTTCCGAAGTGGTGGAAGGCGTGGTGGTCGAAGAGAACTCGGTGCTGGCCATGGGCGTGTTCCTGTCGCAAAGCACCAAGATCTATGACCGCGCCACCGGCAAGATCACCTACGGCCGCGTGCCGTCGGGCTCGGTGGTGGTGCCGGGCTCGCTGCCTTCGGCCGACGGTTCGCACAGTCTGGCCTGCGCCGTGATCGTCAAGCGCGTCGACGCGCAGACGCGCGCCAAGACCAGCATCAACGACCTGCTGAGGGCTTGATGAGCACGTCTTCCGGATCATCGGCCGTCCTGGACCTGGTCAAGGACCTGATCGCCCGCCCGTCTGTCACCCCGGCCGACGAGGACTGCCAGGCGACGCTGGCCGCGCGCCTGGAACGCATCGGTTTCCGCTGCGAGACCATCGCCCAGGGCGGCGTCACCAACCTGTGGGCACGGCGCGGAAGCGCCGCCCCGCTGGCGGTGTTCGCCGGCCACACGGACGTGGTGCCGCCGGGCCCGCGCGAGAAATGGCAGAGCGACCCGTTCACGCCGACCGAGCGCGACGGCTTCCTGTACGGCCGCGGCTCGGCCGACATGAAGAGTTCGATCGCCGCCTTCGTGGTGGCGGCCGAGGAATTCGTGGCGGCCCATCCGCAGCACGGCGGCTCGATCGCGCTGCTGATCACGTCCGACGAGGAAGGCCCGTCGATCGACGGCACGGCCATCGTCTGCGACGCGCTCAAGGCGCGTGGCGAACAGATGGACTTCTGCATCGTCGGCGAACCCACCTCGGGCGATACGCTGGGCGACATCTGCAAGAACGGCCGCCGCGGCTCGCTGTCCGGCACGCTGACGGTCAAGGGCGTGCAGGGCCACGTGGCCTACCCGCACCTTGCGCGCAACCCGGTGCACCAGCTGGCGCCGGCGCTGGCCGAGATCGTGGCCATCGAGTGGGACCAGGGCAATGAGTACTTCCCGCCCACCACGTTCCAGGTGTCGAACCTGAACTCGGGCACCGGCGCCACCAACGTGGTGCCGGGCGAGGCCGTGGCGCTGTTCAACTTCCGCTTCGCGACCGCCAGCACGCCCGACGGGCTGAAGGCGCGCGTGCATGAGGTGCTGGACCGCCATGGCCTGGAATACGAGCTGGACTGGGAACTGGGCGGCGAGCCCTTCCTGACCCCGCGCGGTTCGCTCAGCGAGGCGCTGTCCTCGGCCATCCTGGCCGAGACCGGCGTGACCACCGAGCTGTCGACCACCGGCGGCACGTCGGACGGCCGCTTCATCGCCAAGATCTGCCCGCAGGTCATCGAGTTCGGCCCCTGCAACGCCACCATCCACAAGGTGAATGAACGTATCGAGATCGCCTCGCTCGATCCGCTCAAGAACATCTACCGGCGCACGCTGGAAAACCTGCTGCCCGTCCAGCCCTGACGAGCCACACCCCGCGCCTGCCGCGCGGGACCGCCGCCCCCATGAAGGCCCGCCGGGTCGGACGGGGGCGGCTTCACGAATCCGAGTACACATGAATCCTGCCGCCCGCCACGAACTGCAAACCCTGCGCGACCTGATCCGCTACGGCGTGTCGCGCCTGAACGCCGCCCAGGTGGCGCTGGGCCATGGCAGCGACAATGCCTGGGACGAGGCGGTGTACCTGACGCTGCATGCGCTGCACTTGCCGCTGGACACGCTGGATCCCTTCCTGGACGCCCGCGTGCTGGCCGAGGAACGCGAGCGCGTGCTGGACCTGATCGACCGCCGCGTCACCGAACGCGTGCCGGCCGCCTACCTGACCAACGAGGCCTGGCTGCGCGGCCACCGCTTCTATGTGGACGCGCGCGTCATCGTGCCGCGCTCGCCCATCGCCGAACTGCTGGACCAGGGCCTGACGCCCTGGGTGCAGGATCCCTACGCCGTCGAGCACGTGCTGGACATGTGCACCGGCTCGGGCTGCCTGGCCATCCTGGGCGCGCTGGCCTTCCCCCATGCGCAGGTGGACGCCGTTGACGTGTCGCCGGACGCGCTGGACGTGGCCCGCCGCAACGTCGACGACTACGGCCTGGCCGAGCGGCTGGAACTGCACCAGAGCAACCTGTTCGACGCGCTGCCCGCGCGCCGCTACGACGTGATCCTGTGCAACCCGCCCTATGTGAACAGCGGCTCGATGGACGCGCTGCCGCAGGAATACCTGCACGAACCGCAACTGGCCCTGGCTGGCGGCGCGGACGGCATGGACCTGGTGCGCCGCATCCTGGAAGCCGCGCCGCGCTATCTGAGCGACGAGGGCGTGCTGGTGCTGGAAATCGGCCACGAGCGCGACTTCTTCGAAGCCGCCTTCCCCGAGCTGTCGCCCGTGTGGCTGGACACCGAGGAAGCCAGCGACCAGCTTCTGCTATTGACCCGAGAACAACTGAAAAAGTGATACGCGCCCAAGGATTGACCGTGCGCCGCGGCACCAAGGTGCTGCTGGACGGCGCTGAGTTTGTTGTACACCCCGGCGAACGCGTGGGCATCGTCGGCAAGAACGGCGCCGGCAAGTCGACGCTGTTCGCGCTCCTGACAGGCGAGATCGACCAGGACGCCGGCGACCTGAGCCTGCCGGCCGGCTGGCGCATCGCCAGCGTCGAGCAGGAAATCCACGCCGACGAACGTCCCGCCCGCGAGTTCGTCATCGACGGCGACACCCATCTGCGCGAACTGCAGGCGCGCCGCGCCACGCTGGGCGACGACCAGGGCACGCAGATCGCCGAGACCGAGGCGGCGCTGGTGGAAGCCGGCGCCTGGAGCGCGGCCTCGCGCGCCGAGCAGTTGCTGGCCGGCCTGGGCTTCAAGCCGCAGGAATGGATGCAGCCCGTGCAGAGCTTCTCCGGCGGCTGGCGCATGCGCCTGGCGCTGGCGCGCGCGCTGATGGCGCCGTCCGAGCTGCTGCTGCTGGACGAACCCACCAACCACCTGGACCTGGACGCCATGCTGTGGCTGGAGAAATGGCTGGCGGCCTATCCCGGCACGGTGATGCTGATCTCCCACGACACCGAGTTCCTGGACGCGGTGGCGAAATCCATCCTGCATTTCGACCATGCCAAGCTGGTGCGCTACCGCGGCGGCTACAACGACTACCTGACGCAGCGCGCCGAGCGCCTGCGCCTGGGCAACATCGCCTACGAACGCCAGCAGCGCGAGGCCGCCCGCCTGCAGGGCTTCATCGACCGCTTCAAGGCCAAGGCATCCAAGGCCAAGCAGGCGCAGAGCCGGGTCAAGGCCCTGGCGCGCATGCAGGTGCTGGCGCCGCTGCAGGCCGAAGCCGGCATCGATATCCGCATTCCCTCGCCCGATCAGGTGCCGGATCCGCTGCTGACGCTGGAACACCTGTCCGCCGGGTACACCGACGCGGCCGGCAACACCGTGCCCATCCTGCGCGACGTGACGCTGATGGTGCGCGCCGGCAGCCGCGTCGGCGTGCTGGGCGCCAACGGCGCCGGCAAGAGCACGCTGATCAAGACGCTGGCCGAAGAGCTGCCGGTGCAGGCCGGCGAGCGCCGCGCCTCGCGCGGGCTGGCCATCGGCTATTTCCACCAGCACCAGCTCGACATGCTGGACGTGGACAGCACGCCGCTGGCGCACCTGGCGCGGCTGGCGCCCGAGGCGCGCGAGCAGGAGCTGCGCAACTACCTGGGCGGCTTCGGCTTCTCCGGCGACACGGTCAACGGCAAGGTCGGCCCCATGTCCGGCGGCGAAAAAGCCCGGCTGGCGCTGTCGCTCATCGTCTGGCAAAAGCCCAACCTGCTGCTGCTGGACGAACCCAGCAACCACCTGGACGTGGAAACCCGCGAGGCCCTGGCCGCCGCGCTGGCGGAGTTTGGCGGCAGCATGCTGCTGGTCTCGCACGACCGGCACCTGCTGCGCACCACGGTGGACAGTTTCTGGATCGTGGCCGACGGCGCCGTGCGCGAGTTCGACGGCGACCTGGAGGACTACCGCGACTGGCTGGCCGCGCGCAATGCGGGCGAGCGGGCCGAGGCGCGTGAAAACGCGGAAGGCGCCGATCCCGTCGTCGACCGCAAGGCCCAGCGCCGCGCCGAGGCCGAACAGCGCCAACGCCTCGCCGCCCTGCGCAAGCCGCTGGAAGCCAGGCTCGCCAAGGTCGAGACCGAGATGGAAAAGCTGCGCGCCAAGCTGCAGGCGCTGGACGCGACCATCGCCGATCCGGACCTGTACTCCGACGAACGCCGCGCCGAACGCCAGAAGGTCATGGCCGAGCACGGCGAACACGGCAAGCGCATGGACGAGCTGGAAGAGCAGTGGCTGGAGCTGCAAGGCTCGCTGGAGGAAATCGGGCAGTCCGAAGCCTGACGGCAAGCGGAGGGGGCGACAAGCCCCCTTCTTGACTGCCTGAAGCGGCGCGCGAAATTTTGGGCATTTGAGTTGAGATAAATGCCCTCTTGCTGAGTTACAGCAGCAGAAAAGTAATTACAAATTGGGGAATCTGACGGCTTTTGATTATGAGCCGCTGGAAACACAGACCCCAAAACCTCACCCCGACCCTCTCCGACTCTCTGGCCCGATATCTGGCCGAGATATCCCCCCGAAAGAAAGGAACAGCAACCGACGTCTCGATTGCGGCGCGTTGGCTTGAGACGAGACTGGCCAATCGCCGTCTGGCCTCAATAACGGATACCGACATCAGCGACATCGCCAACGCCTGGTTAAAGGACCTGGCGCCAGCAACGGTGGTACGCCGCCTGGCCCTCGTGTCCCATCTATATACAGTGGCCCGGAAGACTTGGAAGTACCGGACCCTGGTCAACCCGCTTCAGTTCGTAGACCGTCCCGCCGTCAACGATGCCCGGGAACGCCGCCTCTACGACAACATCCGCCTTAGAGGCGTCGCGGAAACAGAGTGCCCCAGAAGCGAGATCGAATGGCTGATCCGGTCGACCACCTCGGCCGAATTGCCAACCATCATGGTCCTGGCTGCCGAGTCCGGCATGCGCCGCTCCGAGCTGGTCGTCACGGCAAAGCGAGAGCGCATTGACCTGGCCCACGGCGTGATCTATCTCGACGACACCAAGAATGGTCAACGCCGCGCGGTCCCATTGACTCCCTGGGCGCTGGCCTGGTTGAAACACTACCTCGTCGGCAAGCCCTCCAGAGGACGGATTTTCTCAATCTCGCCCTCTTCAGCCACGCGGGCGTTTGCCCGAGCCCGCAAGCGTGCCCGCAGGGACTACGAGGCCCTGTGCGCACGATATGGGCGAGTGCCGAAGCCAGAGTATTTCGCCGACCTCCGACTGCACGATCTACGCCATGAGGCCACAACCCGCCTTGCCGAGGTGTATGACATGCACAAGCTCGCCAAAGTAACTGGGCACCGGGATACTCGCATGCTGCTACGTTATTACCATCCTTCGGGGCGAGACTTGGCCAAGGAGCTTGCCCGCAGCGACCTCGGCCGGCGGCAGCGTGCCCGCTTGGCGGCAGGCCTCACACCAGCCCAGCTGGATCAGCGTGCACGTCCCAGCTGAATATCACCAGCTCACGCCGCTGGGCGCCAGCGCCGACTCCCACGGTATACGTGACGTCGGTGGACTCAATGGGAAAGGCGGCAAATAGAGCGCGGATGGCGGGGTGGTCGTTCAAGGTCACCATCGCCTTCCCTTTCAGTTTGCCCAGCACGGCCGCGAGTCGCTCATACTGCTCCCAGCCGAACTCCACCCCATAGCCCTCGGTCTCCCAATACGGCGGATCCATGAAGAAAAAAGTGTGCGGCCGGTCATATCGGCGGATGCACTCAAACCAGGGCAAATTCTCGATATAGGCGCTGGCCAGGCGCAAGTGTGCGGCGGAGAGGTTTTCCTCAATGCGCAGCAGGTTAAGCCCAGGCGGCGCGGTGGTGGCCGTCCCGTACGACTGCCCGTCGACGCGACCGCCGAAAGCCGAATGCTGTAAGTAGAAGAACCTGGCTGCTCGCTGGATGTCCGTCAAAGTCTCTTCGGGCGTGGCCTGCAGCCACTTGAACACCTGCCGACTCGATAGCGCCCACTTGAACTGGCGGACGAACTCCTCCAGGTGGTGCTTCACGACCCGATACAGGTTGATCAGCTCGCCGTTGACGTCGTTGAGCACTTCAACGTCGGACGCCATGGGCCGCAGGAAAAACATGGCCGCCCCGCCGGCGAACGGTTCGACGTAGCACTGGTGAGACGGGAAGTACGGAAGCAGGCGATCGGCCAAGCGGCGCTTGCCGCCGAGCCATGGAATGATGGGAGATGCCATTTTGTAAAATCGTTTCAAAATGGTAGCCTTGGCGCGCCTGTGCACAGGTGACGCGGCCTTGGCCACATTGGCAGCCTCATTCTGCTGGTGCGGGGCGTGCTCGGCGTTCCAGCGCCGAACACGTCGCCGCGTCTTTTACTCGCCTGCGGTGCCAGCTTCGCTGGCCACGGGGCTACCGGGTATCAGGGTCAACCAGGCTGGCACTTTTCCCCAACCGGGGTAACTCGTTGGCTCACCATCGACTTCCACGCTGCTGCCCATCTCGTACGCCGTCCCGTCCTTGACCAGGTAGAAAGTCTCCCCACGGTGATCCTCCACCGCCATCCAAGCTGACGAGGTGGGATTCCACTGAGCGACCTCGCCTTCCGGTACTGCAGGCGGGGCCTCTTCGTAGGCGCCGAAGGGAATATTGAACAGACCTGGGGCGAGGGCCAGCTCGTTAGCCTGTGTCGTAAAGAGGTAGATCCCGCTTATGGGATCGCTTTGATAGACGGTTTTGGTAGCCATTTGGCTCTCCTTGGGTTGGAAATAACACTGCAAATGCGCGTGCGCTTGCGTCCAGGCAGGCCGACCAGTTTCGATCGCACGCCCACGGGGGGACCACGCACTCCGCCCAAGGCGCTGGCGGTGGCAATCTGCTGACCGGCGCATCAGGCCAAACCACGACGGCCGGCGGCACGGAAACCCGGCCAGTGAACACCGCCTATCACGCCCGCATCCATGCTTGACGTCTGCCTCACTGCAAATGCGAGAGCGCTGGGTAGTCGGCAACGCGAAGCCATCAACGAAGCCGCGCTTGAGATTCTTGTCGAGCGCGACGCGTATGGAGCCGCCAGCGGTAACGGCCGCCCTGTATTCCAGTCCACCCTGACCTCGTTCCGTGCCGCTGGCGTGATTAAGGCTGGCGGAGGTAAGGAGACTAGGCCCCACAACACCGCCTATCACCCTCGTATCCATGTCTAAAGTCCTTTTCACTGCAAATGCACGAGCCATGGCAAGCCACCAACGGGATGCCTACGGAAGACACAGCCACCTGATGCTAGACACCCTCTGGGACACATATAGCGGTACACAGCTATTCAACACGGCTGGCGGGAAGAACGGCTTCGGAAGTTCGCGTTCCACCGAGCTTTCCGGTGGCGCGGAGACACGGCCGCGCAATACCGCCTATCACCCACGCATCCATGTCTGATTTCATACGTGGAGTCGAGGATGGTAGGCGGTATTCGTCGGCCGGGTTTCAGGCCCTCCCGAGTCGCCGATGTATGTCGAACTGGTCCCAGATCCAGCGCCCGTATTCAAGCCGAACAGGCCGCCGCCAGCTGGATTGGCCGACATCAAGTAGCCAAACAGCAGATGCCGATGCGCCTGGAGGGCGCCGGTCTGGCGGCTTGCCATGGCTCGTGCATTTGCAGTGAGGCGGACGTCAGGCATGGAGCCTCGGATGGTATGCCACGTTCCGCGGTCGAGTCTCAGCCGTGCCGGCATCAGGGAAGAGGCTGTCCATTTGGGAGATGCCCTGCGTAACCCCCGTCCCTATCGAATAGATCGCGCTGTCGGAATCTGCCCCCATGATCCGCCAGGTCTTGCTCTTCACGCGCACCTGCGCTCCCTGGCGGCTGCCGAGCGCCCGCGCATTTGCAGTGAGGCGGACGTCAAACATGGATTCGCGGGTGATATGCCACGTTGCGCGGGCGGGTTTCGGAAGCGGTACGCGCCACTCTCGCCAAGTCGAAGGATACTGTTCGGACATTGCCAGATGGCCCACTTGCGAACGTCGCTCCAAGCCCCGCATCTACGGCAAACGGGCCGGTCCCTGCCGCCACGGACCCGGAAAACACGACGGGACCGAGCGTGCCAGAACCGCCCTGCTGGGTATCCACCTGTGTGCTCGCAAGCGCTCGCGCATTTGCAGTGGCGCGGACGGTCATGCGTGGATCCGTGGGTGGTAAGCGACGTTGCGCGGCCGCGTCTCGCTTCCGCCGGTGGCCAGGGTGGTTAACCCTTCGCCTAGGTTGCGGACGGCCAGCACCGTCCCTCCTGCCGCGTTGGCGTTGCCGCTTCTGTCCAGCGTTGCCGCGTTTTGGGCATGGCTGTGGCTTTCTATCGCTGCGGCCTGGCGCGAAGCCAGCACCCGCGCATTTGCAGTGTCGAGGTCAGTCCCCGTAAAGCGGCGGAACATGTCGCGCAGGTCGGGCACGCGGAACTGCGTGGCCGAGTAGTCCGAGAACCAATGCGCGCCGCGATTGGCCTGCCACACAGCTTCCGTACGAACCAGGCTTTGCTCCTGCGCATAGCCCCACAGACCTGCGTAGGCTCCGACCTTCGGCAGCAGGCCGCCGACCGCGTCGACCTCGCTGGCCAGCGGCGCGGCGGTGTGACCATCCAAGGGGCGTCCGCACAGCAGCGAGCGGTAGCCCGTGAAAAACGCCGTGTTGGCCCAGGTCCAGACCTCGCTGCATTCGGTCACGATGATCGGACCGACGTCGGTCGTGGGCAGATCCAAGATCGAGCAGATCAGCGGCCGGCTCGTAAGCGCTAGGGCAATCAGACGCTGGATCCCCTGCAGGAGCTGAACGTTGCTGTTGGGGTCGAGCGCTACCCCACCGAATTCGGCGACCGCGGCCACTTCCTCCTGCAGGGCGTCGAACCATTCCGCCTGCAGGTCTGTCGCTGGCACGCCAGCGATCGGGTCACCGTTGGCAAAGCCGTCACGGCCGGGGCCGAACTTGTTCAGATGTCGTGTGGGAGTGGCTATTCGTCGCATGGCGCACCTAGAAAAGGCAAATCAAAGGGAATCGACATACCCGACCAGCACGACCGTGTGCGCGGGCTTGTAGCGGGATAGGAGGCACAGCAGCCCGGGATCGCCCCAGGCGCGTAGCGGCGCCGTGCATTTGCTGTTGGCGGTGGCCTGAACAATGTTGGCCGAGGCGACGACATTCACCCTGAACGCAAAGCGCCAGCCGCCCTGGTTGATCGCCGCAGTGCACTTGCTGGTGGCCCGGAACGGGCGGAACTCGTCGATCCGCGCGTCGGGGTAGCCCAGGCCGATGACCATCTGCCGGAAGTACTCGGGTCTGGCATCCCCGAGCATGAGCCGGCGCATGTTGACGCGCTGGCGCCGCTGTTCCTTGCCGACAGGGGCATCCAGGCATTCATCGGGGAGGTCGTAGAGCCGTTCCCAGTCATCCAGCAACTCGTCGGCGAGCAACGGATCGAACTGGGCCACCAGCGACACCGCCAGCCGCTCGACCGCGCGCATCGAGGCACCGCAGGCTTCCAATAGGCGGACCAGCACACCGCCAGGCTGACGGTTGAGCATGGCGCCGGGCGGCAACAGCGCCAGGAGCGCCTCGCGCCAGGCTTCAATGCTTCTCACGCCCATGTGACTCCCCCGAAGGTTGCCAGTTCGCCGGGCAGGCAGGTTACATTGCTGGCCGGAGACACCAGCACGTGGTCGTTCTCGCCGGCGGCGATCGAGATGGCTTCCCTCATGTGGCTGACCAGCAGCGTGCCCCCTGGGATCGCGTCACGGACATGCATGTCCTTGAGCTCGGCGATAATCGCGGCCCGGATTTCAGCCGTGTCGGGCTCCAGATCCGAGATCACGTAGGCAACGGGCTTTGCCACTGACAGCGGCACAAAGAGCTCGGCAGTGACCGGCCGTTTCGCCTCGATATGCGCCCGAACCGTTTCATTCTCACCCGCATCCGGGATCGGGTCCTCATCGTCATCCCGGACGAAGCGCACGACGACGGTGCCGGCGCCCATGCCATTGGGCGTGCACCAGGCACGCGTCACGCCAGGGACTTCCTTGGCCCAGGCCACATAGTCATCGTTGTCCCCGCCATGAGGCGGGCGGCGAATACGCTCCAGGATCCGGGCCCGGAACAATTCCGGCCGCTCGACATCCGCGCCGCCGGAGATCGCGGTGGACGCGACGGCGGTACTGTTGATGCCGACCACTGGGCTGGCCAAGGTGAACTGAACGCCGGCTGCAGTGTTGCCAGCCTGGCCGAGCTCTTCGGCGGTAATGGCGACCGTGGCGCTGCTGCCCACAATGGTGACGCCGGCATCGACCGTGAACTGCACGCCGTCGGCACGCTGGAACACAGAACCGGCCATCAGCGATGCCCCGTTTTCCCCGCCGATCAGAAGCGACCCGGTCGCCGGCGCCGCGGTCTTCTGTAGGACGCCCCACCGCGCCCCGTGAGCAGGCAGTTCGTCCTCGTCACACTGGTCGGGCCAGGCCTGCTTAAACACCCGCTCGAGGAACTTGTAAAGGGCATCCAGGCCGCCGGAGAACACGCGCACCAGAACGCCAGCCAGGCTGCGGCGGGCCCGAGTCAGAATTCCAGGCAGGCGGCTCTCAATCTCCGAGGCCAGCTGCTCGATTAGCTTGGGAAGGGTTGGACGCGGAACGGGCATGTCAAACCTCAGCGGGCGCGAACGACTCACCGGCCAGGCGCCAGGCCTGAGCGGCGGAGTTCCATTCAAATCGATAGCGGCGGTCTACCCCGTTCAGGGAGAGCGTGATAAGCAGGACGAGCCAGCCCATCCGCGGAACGAAGGCGCTCACCCCAACCGAGGTGACCAGGCCGTCTTCCTGCATCCACTTCAGAGCTTCGAGGGCGTAATCACGGGCACGCTGAACTGTGGATTGCAACTGCTTTTCTCGGGCGAGCAGCCACCAGCGGCAACCGAACTTGTCCTGGGGGGACGAGGCGTAGGCGTCGGCCCACCAGCCACGGCGGTCTTCACCGGCCGCCACCTCGTGCGGCTGCGCCAGGCGGTCCGTGCACAAGCTGAGCAGCACCGCCGTCACCAGCGTATCGTCGCCGGCGAAATCCGCACCGGCCAGGCTCATGTCGAGCAGGCCGGTTTCGGGGTCAAGGGTGAGAGAGAAGTCCATGCTCCGCAGTCTCGCGGAACATGGCCGGCAGTGCCATTAAACAGGTTTACCGGCTAGGCGACGGGCGTGCCGGAGATGTCGTCGCCTTCTTGCACGCCGTCATGCTTGTGCTGATGGCCGATGTCCGTGCCGTTGTGGGTAGCCTTACCACCTCGCAGGTCCACGTCACCGTCGACGCGCAGGCCGCGCGTCACGCGCACGAAAGAGTCCAGCTCGATCTCGCTGGCATCCGTCATGCGAATCGGCATGCCGGCAGCGCGTATGACGATGCCTTCGTTACTCAGGTACACCGACATCTTCCGGGATGTATATAAGGCGACCTCACCGGTCTGCAGGTCGCGCATCCGGTGCCGGCGATCATCGACATTGATCACCACCTGGTGGTCGGTGTTCCCGCCCACGGACAGGGTCACACATTCGGCACCGGGGTGCGGCACTGACGTCATGCCGTACTGCTGAAACCGTTCGACCTGGTCGCGGCCGACATCGGCCTGGATGCCTATCTGGACGTTCTGCAGGCCACCGCCGTCGCTGACTTGGCCAATGAGGGCGCGGGCGATGGCCAGCCGGATCCGATTCAGGGCTGAGGAAATGCTCATTCTTCGCGTCTCCCCGTTCCGGACAGATCCCAGGGGGAGTCGTCAGGATGTTGTTTGCGGCGTTTGCGCCGGCGGCGCGGCGACGCGCCCTCCAGATCGAACGCCTCCGGCCGGCACACGGTGAGCGCGGTGCGCCGGGCATTGGTCTCGTCCAACGTATACCGGCAGGAGGTGATCAGCAGATCCAGGTCCAGGAACATGCGCGGGCTAATGACCCTCACCAGGGTATTGGGCAGCCATATGGCGCCGACTTGGCCATCCTGGCCGGTACGCCAGCCCACCACGATGATCTGGGCCCGCTTGCCGCGCCCCATCCGGGTTGACACTTCCCACTGCGCTCGTTCCTTGGCTTCGGCGTTGCTCAGGCCCTGCTCGGAATGGATAATCAGCGGCCGGTAGCGGTCAATTTCCGGATCCGCTGCCTTCGCCTGGATATGGGCGGCCGTCGCGCCGAACTGGTTGTCGTTGCCCGCGACCTGCGCCTTCATGCGGATCTCGGAATGGCGACGTGCCCAGGTGTGCCGCGCGCTGATTCGCCGGATGTTCAGGCCTTCAACCAGCTTGGTCTCGATCAGCGTCTCGCTGGCACGGGTCAGCACCAATTGGCCGGCCGGCGAGCTGCTCACCAGGATCGCCTTGGACCGCGCAGCGCGGTCGATCGCATCGAACGCCTTCTCACCGTCGTCCAGCGAGAAGCTGCTGATCGCGTCACCCGTATCCGTCTGCACCAACACTTCAATGCCGAAGGGTTTGCAGATATCACGCACGATCTGTTCCAGCCGCACGTTTTTCCACTGACCGCTGCCGTGGATGGCCGAGCTGTCCACCAGGTCGCCCGTCTTATCCCGCCCGCTGACGTTGAGCCTGCAGGAAGTATCGGTCAGGTCGATATCGATCGTGTCGATGTAGCCGGTGATCAGCAGGTCCTGGCCGAACTTCACCTCGCACGGCAGGCCCTCGCGCAAGCCGATCGGGGCGTCCTCACCGGGCCACCGATGGGTCAGCGTGAGCTGGAATTCACCAGCAAGCTGCTCGATGCCCCGCTCCACCTCCAGGCTCTTCCAGCCGCCGTAGGCCTGGCCGCCCACCACCAGCGTGATCAGGTTTTCGTCGAGCTGGGCCATTAGCGCAGCACCTCCAGCTCGCCGGCCGGCACGAAGAGCGGGTTGCGCACCTGGTTGCGCGTGACGAGCTCGTCGGCCCGCGAGCCATCCTGGTACACCCGCTGGGCGATCAGCAGCGCCGGCAGTATGGCCTGGGTCGTATAGGTCGCGCGCTGCTGCAGGCGGTCGGCTTGCTCTGCCACGTCCCGCACGATGGCCACCCGCAGCGCAATGAGCGCCGCTGCCATCTGGGCAGGAGGATCGTACGCCTCGAGCTCGTGATCGATCTCCTCCAGCACCACGTCGGCCTGGTCGCGTGCGTCCTGGGCCGTCGTCATTTCCTTGGCTTCAATGGCGTCGGTCAGGATGCGCGCCTGGGTCGCGATCACCTGGGTGCGAGTGAATTCCTCCATCGCTGCCGCGTTCACCACCCGGCGGGCCGAGGTGGCGCCCTGAGGCGGGGACACGGATCCGACGGGAGCCGTCCAAGGCACAGGGTCATTGGAGCCATACTCCGTACGCAGGTCAGCCATCGCGGATTTCGGTCGCTTGATGGCCAGGCCAAGCTGCTGGTACAGCGATTGCAGCTGCAGGGCGAGCGTCTCAGGCGTGCGGATCAGCGTGGAAAGACGGCCAGCAATGGACGAGGCGCCGCGTACGATGTCGCCGGCGATATCGACCAGGCCGTTCAGGCCCACCATGCGCTGCAGGGCATCCAGGCTGGAATTGACGCGGCCGACCAGGTCAGCGGTCAGGGCCGCGGCGCCGGCGACGTCGACCAGCGAGGCAAAGCGATCTACGGATGCCGCTCCAAGAACATCCGCCGCGTCGTGGACCCCATCCTGAGTGCTGGTGGCCGACTGCGGAAAGGTATTCTCGCCAGCCTCGGCAAAGGTAATGGCGAACCGGGCAATGCCTCCCTCAGAATGAGACTCTCGGATGCTGACCCGGCCCACGACAACCACGTTGAGCATGCCGTACTTGGGATGTATCAGCTCACCCGGCCCATACGCTTCGAGCGCTTCGATGAGCGCATCCCGCTCCTGCAGGTAGTTCTCCCCTACCACGTAGCCATTGACCTGGAACTCGCGCGCCCGTCGGCCCAGATCATCGGCATAAGGCAGATCCCGCATGGGGTACTCGTGCACCTCGTTCCGGCGGCCGACACCCGTATCCGAATCGGTTGTGCGAAACGGCACGCCCCTATAGCTCGCACCTACGGCCATCCCGTTGGGATGAGCCACCCTGCGCTGTTCTTCACGCCAGCCCATATCAGTCCGTGTTCACGTTGGTGCGCCCGACATTTCCCGTCATCCGGGTGCCGTCATTGGGCTGCAGGTCAGCATTGGCTTGAATGCCCGGGGCGGCGGTGATGTTGACGTTGACCTCGCCGCCGATCTTGGTGTTGGCCAGCAGTTCCTGCAGCCGACGCGTCATGTCGTCACGCGAAGCTGCCAGCGCGTCACGCTCGGCCTGGACACGGCCGATCGACATCGGCGTGTCACCAGCCTCGCGTTTCAACGCAATCATCTGATCGAACTCTTGGATCCGTGCATCGCGGTCAGCGATACGCTGGCGGAGCCCGCCTTCAGTGTTTGTCATCTGGTCATAGGCGTACGCACCCACGACAGGCGCGGCAACCAGAAAGCCGGCTGAAAGTGCGCCGGCGGCGCTGATGCCCCCCGCCGCACCCGCTCCGGCGCCGCCCAATGCGCTCGTGGCGCCGGCAGGGGCGGCTGCGGCGGCGGCTGTGGCCGCAGCCCTGGCAGCGCGCGCGGCGCCGAAGGAGCTTGCAACCTTCCCGACACCAAGCGCCGCGCCGCCAACCCCAACAACCCCTGCAGCGACGGCCACGCCCTGCAGGATGGTGGTAGCTCCGCTGAGCGCTGCGGCTAATTCAGGAGACTTCGCTGCCAGTTCGGTGAAGCTGTCCGCGACCGCATTCGTGACAGGCGCCAATTTGATCATCGCGTCATAGTTTGCGAACTCCGCGGCCTGCTTTGCCTGGTTCAGCTTGTAGCTGGGCGAGTCTTCGACGGTCCACATGTTGCGGTTGACCGCGTCTGTACCGTACAGCAAGGAATCCTTGGTGATCTTGTTGACGTTGTCACGGTCTGCCAGGTACCCGACCAGAGCCATCATCGCCTGTTGATCTGGGAAGAGCTTCGATATGACGCTGCCTTGAGCGATCTTCATTACTCCGCCCAATGCCTCCTGCCGTTCACTTCCCTCTGCTGCAGCTCGATATTGCTTGATGGCGTTCTGATAGTTCTTGTTCTTGGCCAACTGCTCTTCAATGATGTTCGCGGTGACATCGAGAGCGTCCAGGCCTTTCATGCGGCCTTCGGCCTTTCGCTGATCGAAGTTGATCCCGAGCTTGCCGAAGTTCTCCACTGTGT
Organism: Achromobacter sp. 1011791174; assembly: GCF_059760925.1. NCBI lineage: Bacteria > Pseudomonadati > Pseudomonadota > Betaproteobacteria > Burkholderiales > Alcaligenaceae > Achromobacter > Achromobacter sp. 1011791174. The sequence goes on along the minus strand of NZ_JCBANH010000017.1, from coordinate 67,306 downwards.
CTCGGGCCACCAGCTTGGCCAGAAGATTCTGGGTGTTCGTTGCTGCTTGATCAGAGGTACCTGCGGTAAGCCGAGTCGCCTGATTCAGCGCAGCGAGCTTTGCAATACCAGGAAGTCCGGAGAGACCAGCCTGTGATGCTGCAGCAAATTGAGCTGGGAGAGCCTTCGCCATGTCTCGAATCTCAAAGGCACCGCTTTGGCCCGCGTAGGTAGCGGCCCCGAAGACGCGCGCCATGTCTTCAGGCTTAACCCCCATGTTGCCCTTCGCAGCGAACGCAATCTGAGCGAAGTCTTCGCCAGAGGCCTGGTTCGCCGAGGCCGCGCGCACAGCTTCGCGGAAAATGGTCAGAGAGTCTTTAGCGCCGAACTTCCCGGAGGATAGGAGCGAATTCAGCGTGCTAGCGGCGTCTTCTCGGGTACTCCCTCCGTATCGAATCGCCTCCCGAATGGCCAGGTCCATTTCCTGGCGACCTGCGAAGCGACGGGCCCGATCTTCGGCTGCGCTGAGCGATGGGTCGCCATACGCGGTGTTGGCCATATGAGCGAGCTGCTCGTCATACGCGAAGGCTCTGTTTACCTTAGGCGCGACGACGGCGGCTCCCGCCATAACCCCAGCAGCCAACAGGCCAGCCTTCTGAGCGCCGGCGACCAAGCGCTGCCTTCCGCTGAAGACGCCCATTTCTGCATTGAGCCGTCCCACCGTCTGGCGCATCTGTTCGGCCGCACGCTGCTGTTCACGCCAGCTCATGGTGCCGCTGTTGGCCAGGCGCTGATAGGCGGCCTGCGTGCGCAGGATCTCCTGCTGGATCCGGTGTTCAGAGCGGATGCCCAGGGTTTCCCGCGCCTGGGCCATGCGGGCGAACTCGCGCTGGGTGCGCGTCGCCATGTTCACGAGGGAGGTTTCGGTCTGTTTGGTGGCACGACCGATGGCGGTAAGGTCTTTGGCCCCCGCGACGGCCATGTTGTCCAGGGCCTTCTTGGCTTCCAGCGCGGCCTTGGTAAGGCCGGCAGCGGTGCCATCGACACGAACCCCAACGACGAATTCGCTCATTCCCCAGACCTCTTCTTAGTGAGCTGATCTACATAAAACTGCGCTTCCGGCAAGGGAAGCGCCAGGATCTCGGCCCGGCTCCAACCCAGCCGGGATGCCAAGAGCATGATCTGCAGCAGCGCGCCCTCGCGGCCGCGCGTCAGTCTTCCCCCAGCTTTTCCGCCTCCTGCATGGCCTCGCGGAAGACGGCCCACTGCTTGCCCTTGAGGGTCTTGAACTGCGCCGGCACGAAGGGGCCGGTGTCATCGCCCGCGCGCACGAGCACCTGGCAGGCCAGCGCGACTTGGAAGGCGGTCGGCTGCAGGGCCGGGTTGGCTTCCTTCTCGGCCTCGAGCGAGTCGCCCAGCGACGCTTCGCGAACTTCGATCTCGGTGACGGGTTTGCCGCCTACCACCCAGGGCGAAGGCAGCGTCTTGATAACGGTCAGGGGAGTATTCATGGTGTTCCTTGAAATGGGTTTACAGAGGGGCCTAGCCCTCGATGCACTCGACGCCATTGAAGGCGAGCGTGACCTCACCGCCACCGCCCAGCACGGGTGGTGACGCCAACCAGGCGCCGCGGATGGTGTAGCCGATGCCGGTGTCGGTCTGGAACCGCATGGTTTCGTCGCGGATGCCGGCCAGGTCGGCCAGGCTCACGCCGGACATGTGGCTGATGGTGCAGTTGACCGCCGGCGCAGCGGTGGACTCGGTGTAGCCGTCGACGCCGCTGTCGCTCGTGACAGGCGCACGGGAAACGCCACCGATGTCGAGCGTGGCGCCAGGCTTGCTGCGCAGGCGGCGGCCGCCCACGCTGATGAATACTCGGCCAGTAACTTGAGGCATGTTCTCGATTCCTTACAGGATGAACTGGATGCTGCCCGCAAACACCCGGAACTGGTTCACCAGGTCAGGCGGGATGACGGCATTGACACGGTCGCGATCGACCATGCTGCGCTGGACGATGAGGTTCTTCTTGAAATCCTCGAAGTTCTCCAGGAGGCCCGCCTTCTCCAGGGACTTGGCGGTGGCGATCAGGACGCCCGCGATCATCGACGGCGTCGCGATCGGCTGGGCGGGGTCGAAGTCGGTACCGTCGTCGGCGAGCTTGTGCCGCGGGAAGTTCGTGGCCACGGCCGTGCGGAAGGCATAGCGCATGTAATCCGCCGTCCACACGGTCTCCACGTCCAGGTAGGAGACATCCTCGATCCCCCAGGCGTTCGTCTGGTACGTGGTCACCACGCGCTCGATCTGCACGATGCCGTCCTGGGAGACGGTGAACGTGCTGCAACCATCGTGCAGCAGCAGGTGGCGCTCTTCACGACGGAAACGATCCTTCGGGCTGGGCGGCAGCAGGCCCGGCAGATCGAGCGTCTGGAAGGGTCGTGCCGGGTCGATGGCGCCGTTGAACTCGACCACCGCGCCGTGTACGGCCGCCCACAGGTACGGCGCCTGCGGCGGGTTCTTCACACCGATAAATGAGCTGTGTTCGTTGTTGCGGGCAGAGCCATAGGTCGTGAGCTGGGCGTGCGTGCCGGCCATGCCCGTGAAGAGGTGGCCCGTGCGCATGTCCATCCCGCCAAACCGGCTGTCGAGCTCTGCCTCGATGATCGCCATGTTCGCCGAATCACTCCAGGGCGAAATGATGGTGTAGAACCACTCGTCGGAGATGGCCGCGACCACGTCGGCCGCGTCGGGGTTGCCGGTGCCGGTCACGCCGTTGGCGATCTCCAGCACCAGACCGGCCGGCAGCGTTTCGTCGTCGTAGAAGTTGACCAGCACGCCGATGCCTTGGGTGAAGGCACCCTTATGGCGCGCCGTCAGCGTCACCACGCCTGCGGCCGTCGAGGCCGTGACCGGGCCGTTCTGGTAGCCATTGACGACAGCGGCGATCGCCGTGGCGACAGCCGTGGCGGTATCGCCGGCCGCCACCCCGACCGACAGCTTCTGGCCGTTGATGTAGAGGGCGATCGTGCCGGCAGCGGCAGCGGGGCCGGTGACGGTGATGGTCTTGGTGGCGGCCACGCCAGCGGCGAGGTCTTCGACGCCCAGCGCCCAGATGTCGCTCGTCTTGTTGGCCCGACGCGCGAGGCGCAGCATTTCGTGCAGCACGCTGCCGCGGCCGAACAGTGTGGCGCCCTCGTCACCGCTGTTCACGCGATAAAGGGTCAGCGGGGCCGCGGTGCCGGTGGGCAGCTTGTTGCCCACCACCAGGATGCGGCGGTTGAGCGACGGCAACCCACGCAGCGCCTTGGAGTTGTCGATTTCGACGTACTGGCCCGGCGTACGGATGTCGGTCGGGATCGTATTGAAAATGATGTTGTCCGGCATGGCGGCTCCTTGGATCGTTACTCGGTGGCCGCCTTGGCGCCCTTGGCCGAGGCGGACTTGGCGGGCGCGACCGGGGTATCGGCCGGATTGGGATCGGCCGGCGCGGCTGCGCCAGGCTGCGTCTTATCGACCGCGACCACATCGCCGTCGTCGCGACGCCGGCGCCAGTACGTGGTCAGCACAATGGGCTCGCCCTGCGTGGCGAGATAGCCGCCCTGGGGCTTGCGCACCTTGAGCGGTTCGCCGTCGATGACGGCCGGTTTGAGGGTGACGGTCTGCATTCTGGATCCTCGGATGTCAGTTGTCGGTGCCGGCGCCAGCCAGCGGAATGTCAGCCTGCAGGTCAGGCCTGTCGGTGCTGTAGTCGGGCGGCTCGGCGAGCCATTTTTCGTGCTCTTCGCGGCTTGCGTGCGGGGCGATGTCCATGTCCAGGTGAACGTGGCGCAGGTCACCCAGGCCGTCCAGCTCCTCCGGATCATCGGGCAGCGCCATCGGCGTGCTTTCAACCGACACGCCGATCACGGTGAGCCCGGCGGTCTCGAAGACATCGACGGGCTCCAGGTACTCTGCGCGGCGGATGTTCCAGCTGGCGTCGCCAATGCGCCGGCCATGCAGCGCCCGGATCACCAACGTCAGAAGCTGATCCGCGCTGATGGATTGGCCATCGCCAAGGCGGGCCTGGGTATTGCCGCCCACGTTGCGCACCACGATGCCCACGGTGAATGCCAGTACGCCCATGTCGTCGACGATCCGATACACCCCTTCGGTGACGTACAGCGCGGGAGCGTCCACTAGGTAGCGCTGCAGCAGCTTGGCGTCATCAGGCACGGTGGGTAGGCTGCCGACCGTGCGCGTGGTCTTCTGGATGCCCGGGCGCGCCTTCAAGGCCGCAATGAGGGCGAGTTCATGCTTACCGAGCACCGCCACCTCCCTCTGCCGCTTGAATGGCCTGCACCGTCAGGCGGCCCATTGCCCACAGGTCCTCGCGGTTCACACCCAAGAACGGCCGGGCGGGCATCCGGATCTTGTAGGCACGAACCTCATGCCAGCTCGTGCGGGCCCGCTTGTGGCTATCGCGGGCGAACACCGCCAGATTGCGATTGCCAGGCTGGCGCACCAGGTTGCCGCGGGCATCGGTGCGCAGGCGGATACGGGTCGAATACGGGGCACGATTGATCTCGCCACCCTGCTGGTGGATGCGTGCATAGGCGACGTTGCTGCCCCAGGCTGCATAGGTGTCGCCATAGGCGTTGGTGATACTGCGTAGCAGGCGCCGGCTCTTGACGAGCGTCTGGCCGCCGGATTTCTGGACCCGACGGCTGGGTTTCCAGGCCGAGCCATCAGGGCCCCGCTGGCGCTCAAAGCGCAGGCGAGTGGAGGATTCGCCGTAGTTGGCGATCGCCTTGAAGATCGGCCGGGGCGAACGGCCAAGGGCGGCCAGGCGAGACAAGGCGGCATCCAGCCCGCGCTGCCCTTCGTAGCGGATCGTGGCCTGGACCATCAGAGAAACCCTCCCGAGGAGCGGCGATCCCAGATGCGACCGGCGGTGTACAGCTCGGCGCCGGCGCCGCCAGCCGGTTCAACGCCAGATTCTGCGTCCACGCCCAGCTTTACATCGCCCGAGGCCACGCCGATCAGGAATTTGATGTTGGCGTCATAGCGCTGCTTGACGGTCTCGGTGAACTGATCGTCGTAGAGGTAGTAGCGGGCCAGTTCGCAGGCGATCCGGATCAGGACCTGCGGCACGGACGAAAGCGGCAAGGTGTACCGCCCGGCGATGTAGCTATCGATCGTGTTGCGCGCATCGGCCAGCGCACGGTCGACCTTTTCCATGGCCCGCGCGATCGCGGCCCGCTCCTCGGGCGTGAAGCCGCTCAGATCGCCACCGGCGGCCGCGATCCGAAGCATCTCGTCGGTGACCAGGCGTGGCACCATGCGATCGGCACGCTGGGAGATCTCGTCGGAATCGAAACGGATCAGCAGTTCGGTGGCAGTGGCGTAGGACATGGGAAAGACCGTAGAAATGCCGGGGCTAGACCAAACCGGTTCCCGCACTATCCAGCCCCGGCAGAGGTTGGGCGGTAGCGTCTGCAAGGCTCGCCCCATCCGTCAGACGCAACAGATGGGGTTCAGCGCCCGTCGCATGGGGTGTCAGGTCGCGTTGGCCGGGTTGCTGCTATCCGGTTCGGTGGGCAGGTCGATCAGCATCGTCACCAGTTGCGGCTCGGTGGTGAGCTGCTCGAACTGCTCATCGGTCAGCTCGGACAGCGGAATCACCGTCTCGCCGGCGAAGGCGCGGCCGGCGCGACGAAAGCCGTCGGTCTTGGGAACGACCTTCAGGGCCTTGGCGCCGTCGGGCTTGGTGACGGGCGGTTTTGCGGTGGCCTGGCGGCCTCGGGGTTTGGCGGTAGCCATGTGGGCAATCTCCGGTATATCGGGTTGGGTCAAGTGGTGCGGGCGGGGTTAGCCGATCACCCCAGGTACGGGCAGACCACGACCTTGGCGGTGCCGCGCATCACGTTGCTCGCGCCGTTGGCCAGGCGGTCGGCCTGGATGACCTCCAGCGCAGCCTGCTCCAGCGAGGGCGGCACCCAGAGCTCGGCGGCGCGGATCGCCAGCGGCTTGCCGTTGTCGGCCTTCTGGCTCTGCATCGAGGCGCGGGCATCGGAGTACGCCTGCAGGTCCAGGCCTTCCTTGGACGCATAGGCCAGTTGCCACAGGCCATAGCCGACGTTGCTGCGCCCATCGGCACCCCAGACGAACTCGTTTCGGTTGAAGACGTTTTCGTCGGTCAGGCTCGTCTTGGACTGGAAGGCGTAGGGGCGGCGACGCTGGTAGATGATCGGCTTGATCACCTTGGTCGTGTCCACCAAGTACCAGGCTGCGCCCGAGCCACCCTGGAAGTTGCTCACGCTCACTTCCTGGCCCGGCTGCCCGACAGGGTGATCCGTGTCGAAGAAGTACTGGCCGTCGAAGCAACGCGTGGAGAAGCCCGCCTGCAGGAGCGCAAAGACGAGCTCGTCGGGGTGCGTCACTGCGTCCTGGCCCAGCTGCTGGATGACGGGCTTGTATACGCCGTATTGGTCATCCTCGATCTCGTCGCGGCCGACCGACACGGTGTTTTCCCAGGTCTTGTTCTTGATCGAGTAGTCCGATTGCTTCAGGTTCTGATAGACCCGTTCACCCAGCCACTCGCGGAACTTCGTGATGGAGCCCAGCCAGGCGTACTTCTCGGTGCCCGTGGTGCTGGGCACCATCATGGCCAACTGGTTCCACATGGGAGCCGCGGTGGTCAGGCCCGACTGGAAGGCCGCGTTGAAGGCCTGGTTGAGGATCGCCAGGTTGGCGTGATTGATGATCATGTTCGAAATCTCCGAATTCGAAGGACTGGTGGCCGATCAGGCGAAGTCGACCCAGACGCCGTCGGCGTCCACATCGAACACCTTGCCGGCCACGCTGCGGGTGTTGGTGCCCGAGGTCTTGGCCACCGTCTGGTCGTCGACGATGTAGCAGTCGGCACCGATATCGGCCAGGGTGATGAGGTCGGCCGAGGCGCTGTTGGCGAAGCGGTGCGGGCCTTTGCGCAGGCGCACGCGGATCTCGCCCGCGGCGCCCGCGCTGTTGTCGGCGCGGTCTTCGGCAACGCCCACAGCTTTGAGCGTGGTCGAGGTCGATCCCGGCACGGCGTAGCCCGTGGCGGTGTTGATGCACACGATCGAGCCGCCAAAGATCTTGGTGGCGGCCGCCACGGGCGGTTCGATCTGGTTGCCGTCACGGCGCAGTGTGTTGCGATCCTGGGTCAGAGCGGTCATGGAAGTGTCCTGAAGGTGAGAAACGGGGGGGCGGCGATCAGCCGTTGGCCAGGCCCTGGGCTTGCTTGCCGGCCTTGAACTGGTCGGGGGTCAGGCCCATGGCCGCGCACACGGCGAGTTCGCTCTGGCTCAGTTCACCCGCGTGCTGGCCCGGCTGCTTTCCATCGGTCTGGCGCTGGCCGGCGAGGACCGGGTTGGCGGGCGTTGCGGCAACCAGCGCCTTGAGCTGCGCCAGGTCGGCCTTGCCGATGTCGCGCCAGGTCTTCTCGACGACATCGCTGGCCACCTTGCCGTCGGCCTTGGCCTGGCCGATGACCTGATCGATTTCGCCCTGGGCGGCTTGTGCACGCAGGGTCGCCAGCTCGGTATTCAAAGAGGCAACGGCATCCACCGACACGAACTTGGTCGGGTCGGGCGGCGTCGATTTGAGCGTCGCGATCTGGGCGTTCAGGCCAGCGATCTGGCCAGCTTGCGCGGCCTGGGACTTCAAGGCGGCCAGGGCAGACACGCCCTGTTCGGTGGTGGCGGTCTCGGGCAGGCCGAGGCCTTCGAGCAGGGCTTTGAGCAGAGGGTTCATGTCGTCCTCGGTGGTGGTGGGAAGGAATTGGCGCGCAAGCTGCGCGCTGAGTGCGGCCAGCTGAGCGCTGGTCAATCCGTCCAGGGCAGGACGGTTGGTGAGCGCGGCGCCGACAATGGCCAGCACGTCACCGGTTTCGGGGTGATAGAGGAATGTGGCGCTTTGGTAGCGGTATTCGTCGCCATCCAGCATCTGCTTGGCGCGCGCCGTCCACTGCACATCCTGCGCAAAGAGGCCTTCGCCAGGGCGAAAGACGAACTTGGCGCCGGCCATCCAGCCGGCCGCCGGCGCGGGCTGGCCGTTCTTGGCGGCCTGTTGCGTCTGGTGCTCGTAGTCGATCGGAAAATCGTTGACGCTCGCGCGCGCCAGGGCGATGACCTTCTCCGCGATCTGCGCATTCATGCGGTAGGTGCCGGACTTGGGCATCTCGCGCACATCCTCGGCCGCCTGTGGCTTGAATTCGCCATCAGGCAGCAGATGGAGCTCAGGGATGGCGCCATCGTCGCCCGTGCGCTTGATCTGCACGGCGAACGCGGCAAGGAGTGGAATGGTGGACTTAGGCATGGGCGCCAGTCTGACGCCATGCCTTGGAACGCTCTATTAAACGGGTTTACCGCGTTTTCGGGTGTGCACCTGATGTGGCCGGAGTGGCTGCTGCTCGCCCACCGCCGTCACCTATTGCAGCTTGGAGAGACCGGTGCGGTCAAACGATGCGGGGTCGATCACTTCCATCGAGACCACGCCATTGGCCCCGGCCTTGCCGCGCGCCTGGCCGGTGAGGTCCACGACAACCTTCACCACGCGTTGTGAATCGGAGGGGGAGGTACATAGCAGCACCGCGTGATGCCCGTCCAGCCATGCCTCACCGACCTGGCGCAACAGCGTCGGCAGCTGCGCGACGAGTGCGGCGCCAGCGTCCGTGGCCGGACCAGGAGCATCTTGCCCATCACCCAGCATGCTCCGCAGCTTTGTCATGTCGACGTGAATCGTGCCGCGGGCGCCCGCGCCGCGCAGCTGCCCGGCGCCCTGCAACGCGTCGACCTGGTCGCTGGAGAATGCACCGACCACGCGACGCTGCCCAACCGTGCGGCGTTCACCGCGGGTGTAGCGGCCGACGAAGTCGTTGAACTCGGCCTGTACCAGCGGTGCCCATTGATCGGTGCCGTCGGCCAGCATGCGCGCGGCCGTGCGTGGCTCGGCCGCGTCCGCCTTGTCCATCAACGCCCGGGCCAGACTTTCGCGGCGCAGGCCTGGCCGATAGTTGAAGGCCGGATGCACGCCCACCGGCACATCCATGGTTTCGCCCGTGCGAGTGTTCGTGTACTCGACATACCGCTCGGGCGGCGCCTCGCTGACCTCAAGGCCCATCTGGCTCACCTGGCGCGCGGTCAGCTGCAGCACCCCGCACTTGCAGCCCCATTCCTTGACCGGCATATGCGATTGCCACCAGGGATCGTCTGCACGCAGGACGCGGCCGGCAAAGGCTGCATGCGACAAGCGAGGGTGCTCGCTCGAGCTGCGCAAGTACTGCAGGTAGGGAAACAGCTCGATGTTGCGCTGGATCCGCTCGGACTGCCCCTCGGAATACGCGGTGGAAACGTTGGTGTCAAATATCTTGCGCAACCTGGCATCGCTGCCAAGCTGCGCATTGACCGTCTCGCCGGTGACCGGATCGACCATCTCGCGCTTGCCCCACCAGCCCTTGTCCTGCAGCTGCGGGCCGAGCGTGCGCCGAAAGTCCTGAAACGTGGTGCCCTCGGCGATCGCGCGGTCGGTGGCACCGCGGATGTCCTTCAGCACATCCAGCCGCATCGCCTTGGCCACAGTGAAGGCGGCCGCGTGTTCCTGGGCAGGCATGTCCTGCCAGGCGAACGCCATCCGATAGCCCTTCTGGCGAAAGAACTCGACAGCCTCTCGCGGCGGCAGCGGCTCCAGCTCGATGGCGGCCATGTCAGGTGCGTCCGCCGTTGGTCAAGTTGCCCCAGAGGCGGGCCGCCAGCGTGCCGCGGCTGAGCAGGTCCACCAGCGCCGTGGCGTCCATCGCGGCCAGGCGCTCCTCGACGGCCACCTGGAAGTCCTCGAACGACGTGCTGCTGTCCAGCGCTTCCTGGATCGCCTTCTGGATGGGATCAGGCTTGGCCTGCCACTCATCGAGCATGGCATCGACCAGGCTGTCGATCGCGTCGGCCGCCGCGTTGGTCGGATCGCCCGGTGCAGCCTTCAACCGGGCCAGCTGCGCGGGAGCGGGTTGGCGTCGGCCTCCAGCAGCCAACCCTGCGAGCCCGCCGGCGCCATCGCCAAATGATGGCGAAACGGGCTGCAGGATCGCATCCTTTTCTTCGGCCATCGGGATCTTGAGCTTACTGTGCGCCCAGTCCGCTTTGATCCGCATGCCCATGTTCACCAGCTTGGGTAGCGAATCGGCGAGCAACTTGATGTCTTCGGGCTGCTGCGTGTCGAGTACCAGGCGCGGGCACCGGTGCAACGACGTGCGGCCCCGGTTGACCGCCAGGATCGGGTACACCAGCTGGCGAGTCAGGGTGGTAGCAAGCTGGCGCGCGTCGGATTTCTTCAGGTCGTGGCGCAATTCGTTGTGCACCTTGCCCAGGGCCTGCGTGCCGTGCTCGCCTTCGCCGCTGGTGAGCGTGCCTCCCAGGACCGCCTTGCTCGTGCTGCGCTCCATGAGGCTGATCATGCTGTCAAACGGCGTGGACTCACCCTTGGCAGCTTCCTTGAACTCGATCTTCATGCCCTCGGGCACGATGGCCGCGGCGTCGTGGCCAATGCCGATCACGGCGCGCAAGAGTGTCGCCCGCGCCTTGTCGTCAGACGTGTTGGGGTTGTACGTGCCCAGGCGCAGCGGCAACCCGTAGATCTCCAGGAACTCGGCCAGGTCGCGCACGGCAAAGTTCTTGAACAGCCACGGCCAGGCAAGCACACGAAACAGGCCCGTGCGGGCGATGTAGCCGCTGCGCGAGCGGTGCGTGTGCATGATCCAGCCGAAAGGCCAGAGCGGCTCTCCATCCGCACTGTTGTCGCGCAGGCGCAGTTCGTTGCGACCCAGGCCCGGGGAGATGGGCGTACGAAACCACCCTTGAGGGCGAAACGTTGCCGTGACCGGCATGCGCGTTTTCTCGATCGTGTCCCATCCGAGCTCAATCGGTGAAAAGCCATGGCCGACTGCATCGGTCATGTCAAAAAGGATGTCCTCCATCTCCAGGCCCTGCAGCACCTCGGTCACGAAGGCCGCTTCGTCCTGTTCCGCACTGGTGGGATTCGCGGGCGGCTCGATCGACCAGTCGAGCTGGCTGACCGTCAGGCGGCGCGTCTGCATGACGCTGAAGAGGTGCGCATCTTTTTCCTCCATGTCGGCGAACATCTCGTGCTGTGCCGTGATGTCGCCCGTCTCGGCCTGCTGCAGGATCTGCGCGAGCCGCGGCGGGGTGAGCCCGCGTGTGGGGTGGTTCTCCCATTCGGATTGCAGGTGCCCCAGCCGAGCCGTCTGCGGCTCCTCCAGGTGCATGCTGGTGATCGGGCGGCCGAATTGATCAACGATTTGAGCCATGAATCTCTCTCTGTCGGGTCTCAACCCAAACCTGCGACGGTTCCCCGGTGGACCGAAGCCCCGGCAAGCCGTTTACGCGTGTTTATAAAGGCCCTCAGGCGCGCGACTGGGGTCAGCGTAGCCACCCACCCCAAAAAACGCCCCAAAAGGCCGGAAATTTGAAGTGCCTCGCGCCACGCGCCGTCGCCGGCCCGCGGGGTGTCGTCGTCGAGTTCACCAGGCAATGCATCCCAGCGGCTCGTTTGGCGCGGCACCGGCGTGTAATCGATGGGTGCGGCAAGGTTCATCGTGGCGAACCACAGCAACGCCAGCATCACCGCAGAGTCCCCGTGGCGGGTCAGTTCCGGATCCTTCAGATCCTTGCGCCGCAGTTTGACCACCATCGGTATGCCCTCGACATCCTCGATCGCACGAAGGTCGGCCGCCACGTTGGCGTCACGCGGCAGGTCGATCATCCCGTCCTCGAACCCCTGGATCAGCTTGGGCATCCAGGTGCCGTACCAGGCGCGGTTCAGCTTGATCTGGTGGACGTGGTCGTGCCCGAACTTGTCGGCCGTGTACTCGGCCAGTGTTTCGCCCGAGCCAGTGGCGTCCATGGCGCCACCGCAACGACGCGGCAGCTTCTCGATGATGTGCCAGATCACCTGTTCCTGCTGGCGGGTCGGAACCTTGTGCATCTCGACGACGAACACCACCCGCCGGCGCAGGTTCGCCTCGATCTGACCCACGCCGAACGCCGAGAAGTCACGATGACGCGCGAAGTCCTGGGCGAAAACGCTTTGCAGTTTGGGATCGAGCAGCGCCAGGGCGGGTTCAACCTGGCGGCGAATCCAGTCCTCGACGAATGAGCGGCGCTCGGCCTCGCTCTTGCGCACGAAGTCATCGTCAAGCGCCAAGCGCACGACCGGCCGCTCCTCGGCCATGGCGTTCTCGATCCAGACGCCAGGCAGGCTGACGCCGCTGCCGTCGCGCGGGATGGCATCGAGCTCTTCGCGCATGGCCGCCTTGCGCACCCCATAGGCATTGCGGATCTTGCTGTACCACTCTTTCTTCCCCTCGGCCGTGGCCGGCGTGCCCTTCATGAAGCACACGCGTTCGTACAAGCCGTTGGTGACCGCATCGTCGAACGTGACCGTCACAACGGCCGCATCTTCACCATAACGACCGGCCTCGATGTCGCGGCACAACTGAGCGAACGGGTTGTTTTTGCCGTTGTGGGAGCTGATGATCGTGATCTGGCCGCCCCAAATCAGGAGCGCGGTGGCCGCTTCCAGCACACCCTGCACGTCCGGATGGAACGCTGCCTCGTCGATGACGACGTGGCCCTGCAGGCCCCGGATGTTCGCCGGCCGGCTGGACAGGGCGCACACCTGAAAGCCGCTGGCAAACCGGATGCGATACGCGGTGATGTGCTTGGTCTTACCGCCCTCATCCTGGTCTTCGAAGAGGAACTCCTCGACGCCCGTGACGCCTTCGCCCTGGGCACGCGCGATCACCCGGGCGAACTTGGCGCAATAGCCGATCGCCTCCAGACCCTTTTCCTTGGTGTCGCCGATGTAATAGACGTTGTCGCCGCCAGCGGACTTGCGGGCCGCCGCCACCAGCGTCTTGTTCAGCATGGTGCCGAAGGTTATACCGGTACGACGGCCTTTCGGAATGGCGATGATCGACGCCTTGAGGGCGGCGACTTGGCGCTGGTGCAGCATCAGAATGCCGTCGGCCAGCGGATTGAAGTTGTCCGAGATCGAACGCACGCTGGCGGGTAGGTCGTCCCATTCCAGGATGCGCAGAGTGGAGGCCAGGGGTTTGATGACGGCGGCCATCAACGATCACCTCCAGGCAGAGGCGTGATCGGGCCCGTCACCACCAGCGGGATCTGGATATCTCGGTCGGGCGCGACGACTGCGGCGACCTTGACGAACACTCTGAACAGCGCTCCGGCCAGGCTCAACACCCACTCGGAGATGCCGTTGCGCTCGACCACCAACGGGGCCTCGCCTTCGAGGTCGCCGAGAAAGACGGGCACGACGCCGCAGAACCAGCCGTAGTGCGTGAGGCGCGTGCCGAGTTCTTTGTTGGGGATCTGGAAGAGGATGCTCATGGTGCGTTGATACCCAGGAAGTCGCGGCGCCAGAAGTCGACCTGCTCGGCGCTCATGCCCTGGGCCTTGGCGACCTCCTGCAGCTTGGCGTCCTGCTGGGCGAGCAGCGCGCGCCGCGCACGCTCCTCGGCCTCGGCCTGGAACTTCTTCAGGTTGACCGAACTGCGCGCCAGCGTGGCGATGTTCTTTGCGGCCTTGCTCAACAGCTCCACGCGCTTGCCGGAGTCGGTCTCTTCGTCGGCTTCCTGCAGCTCAATGATGGCTTCGAAGAGCTCGGTTTGCACCAGGGCCGTCAGCGCTTCACTGCGGGCGTCGATCTCGTCGCCCGCATGCGCACGGATGAGCTTGGCCGCCTCGGTGCTGGCCCTGATAGCCGCCAGGCGACGCTCCAGCTTCTGGCCGTAACGCCCGATGGCACTGCGGCTGGGGAGCGACCCGGCATTGGCCTCGGCCGGAAAGCGCTCGCGCAGATCCTCGATCAGGCTATCGAGCGTATGGCAACCGGTGGCCAGTTGCGCCTCGATATAGGTCTTGATCTCTGCCGGCAGGCGGTGAATGCTGCTTTTGCCAGCCATGGTTCACCAGTACTTGACGGGCCGGGCGATGCCAGGCTCACAGTCGATGGTGTATTCGGCGACGTCGGTGCCATACCGCGTGAGGTCGGCAAACCACTTGCCGTCCGGGCGCTTCTCCAGCTTAACCAGGTCGCGGTCCGACAGGTAGTCGAGCTCGCGGCGCAGTTCCAACGGCGTGGCGTCCGGATACTCGGATTGCGCCACCGACAGGATCGGCCCTTCAAAGGCGCCGATCGGACGTGCGTTGTTCAGGGTCAACAGGATCAGCCAGCGCAGCGATTCGCGGCGCGAGCGGGCCAGGTCAATTTGCATTTTGTTTTCCATCCAACACTCCCCGCAACTGCAGGTTCTCGATCTTCACGGCCAACCCATCCAGCTTGGCCTCGACAACGCTCTGGCCGCGGATGTAGTCCTCGCGGCGCACATACTGCAAGGCCATGTCGCGCTGCATCTGCAAGAACTCTCGTTCAACGCGCTGCCACTCGCCGGCTTCCAGCTTGGCTGACTCCTCGAGCTTGTCCAGCCGATGCTGCACCTGCTCATGGTTTGCCGAACGCGCATCTTCCTGCGCACGAAAGCGCAGATCGATATGGCGCAACATCTGCGTGAGCAGCAACCGACCCGCGCCGGCGCAAGCCCCAAAGAAACCAATCAGCAGCGTGATGAGCTGCCAGACTTCCAATTCGATCTTCACCGATCCTTCCCCGGCTTGTTGATGTAGTCCACGGTGTCCACGTGCTTGCCTGCGCAGGTGCCGTACAGGCCGTACATCGCCTCCAAGGCGACCGCGGCCGCTGCGTCCGAGTCATCGACCGGACGCACGACCGGCTGACACCGCGTGGCCAGTTCCGCTGGCAGCAAGACCGCCGGCCGCCAGGGCATCGGCTCGGTCTGCCGCGGCGCCGAGGATCCGCATGCTGTCAGCATCAAAGCGGCACTGCACAGCACCAGCCGGACGAGATTTCGCAATCGCATTCTTGAGCTCCGTATTCGACGTCTTGTTCTGCTGCTCCAGGCCCGTCATCGCCGTGCGCAGTTCCTTGTTCATCGCCGTGCTGCCCGAGACGTCGGCGCGTAGCGCATCGAGGCCCTTGGCGAGCGAGTCGACCTGGCGGGCGTCGTGCGCAGCCTGTGTTTCGAGAACGCCACGCTCATGGCCATTGGCCTCGCCGCGCCAGTAGCCCAGGCCCGCCGCGAGCGCGCCTAGCGCGATCGCCCAGCCCACGATGTTCAGATTCACGGGCATACGCCAGGCCCCCAGGATGCCGCAACATAGGTCGGCTGATGGTGGTGGATGATGCGGTCGGGATAGGCCCGGTTCTCGCGCCAGTTGGCCGCCGATCGGCCCGCATTGACCGTCTCGACCGATCCCCACCAGATGAGCGGGTCAAGCCCCGCACTCGATGCTCGTTTCTGGTCACGCGAGATCCAGCCCAGCCCGCCGTTGTAGGCCGACAATGTCATCGCCATGCGCTCGCAGTCATCACGGGCGCGGATGCGGTCGTAGAGATAGCGGTCGTAGGTCACCAGGGCGCGCAGCGCCCAGGATGGATTGAAAGGGGCGTTCTGCGCCAGCGCGGGGTAGAGCCCAGCGATCCAGCTGGAGGTCGCCGGCATGAACTGGGCCATGCCTTGCGCGCCCACGACAGAAACCGCACCAGGGCGCCAGGCGCTTTCTTGGTGGATCTGGGCCGCGAACATCGAGACCGGTGCGTCCATGCCCCAAACGACACGGGCGTTACGCACGAGCTCCGATCGGTACTGATGGGCAGCGCGCGGCACGTCGGCCGCTGGCGCCGGCAATGCCGTGCAACTGGCCACAAGCAGGACGATCAGGTGTCGACCGAAGCGGAGGAGCTGCTGGCGCATCACAGCCCCAGCGCGACAGCCAGAATGACGGCGGCCGCGATCGCCGTACGGCGGATCGTGGCAACCATGAAGGGGATTTCGTAGCCGTCGGCGATCGGGTGGTCAACACGGTGCGAGCCGATGCATGCGCCGCAGCGCCAATCACGCACCAGGTAGCCGTCAGGCCGTGCATAGGGGAACAGTGCGCGGTCGATCCAGTAGGAGCCGACGGCCGCCAGGCTGATCAGGCTCAGCTTATAGATCGCGACAGGGACTTGCTGGGGGGAAACGATGCCGATCACGACGATCAGCAATGCGGCGACGATGAGCCAAGTGGTCAGGCGCGGAAGGCGGCGACGCAGGGGAACAGTGGGGTATACGGTACGGACCAAGGCAGCACTCCAGAGCAAGAAAAAGGGCGGCGAGCAGAATGAACCTGCATCGTGCCGCCCGCGTGCTTGGAGTGCTATTAAATGGATTTACTGCGACGCTACTGCCGCGGCGTGTCGATGTGCTTCAACAGGAGTTCGGCCTTCATCTGGGCGATGGAAAGCAAATCTGGAGGCAGCTTTCCGCAATAGGTGTTGTAGTTGCTCATGTCGGTTTCGTCAGCCTGTTCCGTAGTCAAGATGACCATCCTCCATGCGCATGCCAATACCGGATTCTTCTTTTGATCGGAGAACCGATCCGAGTATCCGAAGGCGAGGTTCCGCTGCGCCTGATAGTCGCCTGCGAGAGCTTTCTGCTTGAGGACCGCCAGGTTCTCAGCAGCGTGAGCAGGGGTGAAGATCAGCATCAGTGCAGTGGCCAATGCGGCCGCCACATTGATTCGACATTGTGTCTTAAAGATGTATGCCATCACCAGATTCCTCCCTATTCGAGCAAGGTGACCCTGACATTGTTGGTTGCGTCGTTTTTTAAAACGAAGATCACCAGCATTGCAGATTCAACATTGATACGTGGCTTTTGATTAGTGATCGATCCAGTATCGGAAGCCGTCTGATTGATGGTGATACAGCGTTGGCTCACTTCTTATCTCCCATGTTCAGCTTGAATTTCTTGTTTATCACCTTTCCGCCGCTGACGTGCTGATTGACGCTGCGGGCGCTCTGCACCGGGTCTCCGCCTCGATGCGCCATCGCAGCAGCAGTGCGTCGGATAACAGCTTGGTCAGCTACCGAACAGGCGTCGTAGTCCGCAACCAGCGCTCGGTGTTCTGGGGCGATTGGTGCGGGCGGAGCAAACGAGCGGGAACCGGTAAGCACATAGAGGACGTCCACACCGGCACGCGCAATTGCTTCCAGATAATTCGCATCTGGCGAGCGCTCACCCTTTTCGTACTTAAGCTGCGCCTGTTTCTGGACGCCACCAGCCGAACCAAGCTCAGCTTGGTTCATACCCAGTCGCTGCCGTTCCTCGCGCAGCCGCTCTCCCAAATTACTCAATTGGGTATCCTCAAAACGACTTGACAAGTACGCATTTGCGTACCATCATTCACCCTCAAGAACCTACCTGGTTCCCGACCCTTAAAACCACACCCCGCGAGGATAGCAGACGCCATGCATCCTGAATTGATCAAGGCCTCGATTCGCATGAAGGGCACCACGCCCACTGCGCTGGCCGCCAAACTGAAGGTCGCTCCCACCACGGTCTTCGAAGTCATCTCCGGCCGTACAAGGTCGGCGCGCATCGAGCGTGCCATCGCCGATCTGATTGGCCAGCCCATTTCCACCCTCTGGCCGAGCCATGCTCAGCCCAAGCGGATCAATCGCCGCCTGAAGGCCGCTGCTCCCCGTAGGGCGGCAGCATGAAGATCAAGGTCAAGTACACCCGCACACACGATCAGCGCCCTCTGGTTACCTTGGACGGCGGCCCCTTCGTTGGCGTCGAACTAACACTGGAACGGCTGCACGCCCTCGCGCAGATGCTCGACCAGGTCGAGCACGTCGCAGAGCACCGCCCGGTCAAAGGCCGCTTGTGGATGCCTGCAACTTCGGAGTTCACGATATGAACGAAGCGCCCATCAACAGCGCACAGCGCGTGCTGCGCATTTGGAAGGCACTGCGTGGTCACACGCTGACCGGATTGTCCAACCAGGAGATTGCCGCGATGACGGGCGAATCGCCGACGAACGTCACCCGCGCGCTGGCAACCCTGATGACCGAGGACCTGGTCACAAAGTACGAGAACGGCCGTTACGCGCATGGCATGGCAACGCTCCAGTTCGCCCAGGCCCACGCCGACCACTGCGCGCGGATGTCCGCTCGCATCACCGAGATCAACCAGCGAATCGCGGCCGGGACGCAGCTGTGACCCAGGCCAGGCCCGTCGATCACCACACGACCGTCGATATCTACATCGCGGGCAGATCGGAGTATCGCGTGCGCGTGAACCGCATTCCCACGACCGAAGCCGACGTGGCATTTGCGGTTGCCCGCGACATGCTCCTCGAAGTGCTCAAGCACGTCGGCCAGCCGCACGCGCTGCGCATGGAACTGGTCGACGTTCAACCCATTCATGAATCCCCGACAAAAGGATAGTCACCATGGCACGTCCGAAGAATTCCCCCTCCGTCGCTCCTGACACGGCCAAGCCCGCCGCAGATATCGAGGCGGCGCAGGTCCAGGCGGCCGAACGCTCTGCATTGGTCCTCAAGCAGTTCGGTGACGGCTTGCCCTTTGACCTGCCGCGCTACGAACACGTCATTCGCACCCACCTGGCGCGTAGCGCCGACGAAATGCTCGCGGCCGGTCGTGCGTTGCTGGTGGTGCGCGAACATGTGCCGCACGGGGATTGGCGTGATTTCCTGTCCCGTCTCGGCCTCGAACCCCGCCTCGCGCAGCGCATGAGCCAGGCAGCGCTGAAGTTCTCAAATGCGTCGACGTCGACGCATTTGATCGAGGCGGCCGGTAACAAGTCGAAACTTATCGAGCTTCTCGTCCTCGACGACGACCAGGTCGCCGAACTGAATGACGGTGGCACCGTCGCGGGCCTCACGCTCGACGACATCGCCACCATGTCGGTGTCCGATCTGCGCAAGACGCTGCGTGAAGCACGCGCCGAAGCCGAGGCCAACGACAAACTGCTCGCGGAGAAGAACGACCAGATCGATACCCTCAAGAAAGAGCGGGACGCCGCCAATCGCCGCATCAAGGCAGAAAAGCCTGACGCGCAGTTGGTGGGCCTGCACACCGAGGTCGAAGCCGAGCTGGTGGGGCTGGAAGCCACTATTGCCGGCAAGCTGCGCGAAGGCCTGGAAAAACTGTGCGCGGCGTATGTCGAGAACGGTAAGGGCGATGCGCAGCGCACGCGGCTCTTGGCCGCCAGCCTGCGCGCCGTCCAGCAACAGATCGGCGACTTGTTTACCGAGTTCAACCTGCCCCAGGCTGACGGCGACGAACTGCCGGCCTGGGCGCAGGACGAGTAAGGAGGCGACGATGGGAGCCCCCGCCAATGCTGTCATCGCCGAAGAGCTGGCCGACGTCGCCCGTGCCTGGCGCGTTGCGCCGCACGGGCGTAAGGGCGAGATCCTGGCCGGCGCTGCTGCGCGGCTGCAGATGTCGCAGGCCCGGCTTTATCGCCTGCTGGGCGACCTGGTCAGCAAACCGACCCGCAAGCGTCGCTCGGACGCCGGCAAGACCGCACTTCCCGTGGAAGAGGCACAGATGATCGCGGCCGTGCTGCTTGAGCACATGCGCAAGAACGGCAAGATGCTCAAGAGCGTGGAGGCCGCGGTGGAGGTGCTGCGCGCCAACAACATGATCGAAGCGTTGCGCATCAACC
Organism: Achromobacter sp. 1011791174; assembly: GCF_059760925.1. Classification (NCBI taxonomy): domain Bacteria; kingdom Pseudomonadati; phylum Pseudomonadota; class Betaproteobacteria; order Burkholderiales; family Alcaligenaceae; genus Achromobacter; species Achromobacter sp. 1011791174. The sequence continues at coordinate 47,685 of NZ_JCBANH010000017.1, read as the reverse complement.
CGGCGACGGGCGAAGTTTCTCCCCTGTCAATCTCTACCATCCGCAAGGCGCTGCGCAACTATCGGCTGCATCCGGAGCAACTGCTCGCGCCGGCGCCGGCGATGAGCCTGCGCAGCCTGCACCCGAACCATGTATGGCAGATCGACGCCTCGCGATGCGTTCTGTTCTACCTGCCGCGCGCGTCGAAGGGCGACAACGGCCTGCGCATCATGGACCACACCGACTTCTACAAGAACAAGCCGGCCAACGTCATCAAGGTCATCAACGAGTCGCTGTGGCGCTACGTGGTGACCGATCACACCAGCGGCTGGAACTACTCCACGTACGTCACGGGTGGGGAGAACGCCACCAACCTGGTTGACGTCCTCATCGACGCGATGCATCGTCGCGAAGGTGAAGCCATGTTCGGCGTGCCCCTCATGGTCATGCTCGACCCAGGGTCGGCCAACACCAGCGCGATCTTCAAGAACCTGTGCAAGGCGTTGCGGATCCACGTCCAGATCAACAAGCCGAAGAACCCGCGTGCCAAGGGCCAGGTCGAGAAGGGCCAGGACATCACCGAGCGCGATTTCGAGTCCACTCTGCGGCTGCTGCCGTCCGACAAGGTCGACAGCCTGGAGAAGATCAATGCGCTGGTGGCACGCTGGCGCCGATACTTCAACGGCACGCGAATCCACACGCGCACGGGGCGCACTCGCGACTCCGCCTGGCTGCACATCACACCCGAACAGTTGGTGACCCCGCCGGCAGCGGAGCTCCTGCGGTCACTCGCCCTCAGCGCACCCGAGTCGCGCGTGGTTTCCACGCACTTGCGCGTCAGCTACCGAGGTTCGGACTACGACGTTTCGACGGTCCCCGGCGTTTGCGTTGGCGAGAAGCTGCTCGTCTGCGAGAACCCCTGGGCCCAGGACACCGTCCAGGTCGTCATGAGCGACGACGCGGGCCATGAGGCCTACCAGGTCGTGCAACGTGTCACCTACGACCAGTTCGGCATGGTGGCCGATGCACCCGTTATCGGAGAGAGCTATGCCCGTCACGCCGACACGCCCGCGCAGACCAACGCCAAGGCCCTGGAATTGATGGCGACAGGCACCTCCACCGAGACCGAAGCGAAGGCGGCACGCAAGGCCGGCACCGTCGCCTTCGGCGGGCAGATCGACCCCTTCGCCCACATCGACCAGGCGCTCGAGCACGTGCCCGCCACACTGCCGCGCCGCGGCCGGGATCACGACCTGGTCGCACCGACGGTGCACCTGCCGCCGCTTTCGCACATCCAGGCCGCCAAGCAGCTCAAGTCGGTGTTTCCCGACTGGTCGCCTGAACACTACACACGCCTGCAGGCCCTGTATCCCGAGGGCGTTCCGGCCGATGCCATTGACGCCGCAGTGCAAGCGCTACGCGCGGCCATGGCGCCGGCGCCCATTCAACCGTCCATCGTGCACATCGTGCGCGCCGCCTAGGAAAGCAGATGAGACAGCAGCTGAAACTCAAACGGATCTTGCCGGCGCTCGGCGTGTCGCAAAGCCAGCTTGCGATCGCCGTCGAACTCAGCCCGGCGACGGTCGCTCAACTTGTCAATCACGCCCTATGGCCTCGGGTGCGGCAGCACCAGCTGCGCGAGGCCACGATCCAGTTTTTGAAAGTCCACGGCGCCACCGAGGAACAGATTGCCGTGGCCTTTGAAAAAGAAACGCCACCGCAGGTCAGTGCGGTGGCGCCCGAACAACAGCATACCCCCACGAATGAGGACGAACACATGTCGATTCGCAAGCAGATTCTACACCCTCAGACCCTGCGCCACTTCAAGCTGCCGGGCAACCCCTTTGACGAAGTCGCCAGCAGCGACGAGTTCTACGTCAACGAGCAGCTGCGCTACACGCGTGCCCAGCTGCTGGATGCCTGCAAGCGCGGCGGCTTTGTCGCGGTGGTAGGCGAGTCGGGCTCCGGCAAGACCACGCTGCGCCGCGACCTGCAGGAGCGCGTGCAGCGCGAGGACCTGCCCATCCAGATCATCCGCCCCTACGTGGTCGGCATGGAGCCCGACGACGTCAAGGGCAAGACGCTCAAGGCCAGCGCGATCCTGGACGCCATCATGGCCACGATCGCCCCGCATGAGCCGCTGCGGGCCAGCAGCGACGCGCGGTACCGCCAGCTGGAGAACCGGCTGAAAGAGAGCCACCGCGCGGGTACGCGCCATGCGGTGCTGATCGAGGAAGCGCACGCCATGCCCAAGGCCACGCTGCGCCACCTGAAGCGCTTCGTCGAGCTCGAGGATGGGTTCTCGCGCCTCTTGAGCGTCATCCTGCTCGGACAGAACGAGCTCGCCGAAAAACTCGACCCTCGCGACCCCTCTGTGCGCGAGGTGGTCCAGCGCTGCGAGATCATCACGTTGCCGCCGCTGGGTGAGCACCTGGAAGGCTACCTGCGGTTCCGGCTCAAGCGCTTCGGCGTGGACCTCTCCAAGATCGTGACCGCCGATGGCCTGCAGGCGCTGCGCGAGCGCTTGTGCCCGCCCGTGCCGCGCGGGCACACCGAGCGCTCGTTCCTGTACCCCTTGGCGGTGCACAACCTGCTCACCGCCGCCATGAACCTGGCCGCCGAGAACGGCGCTCCGGCGGTGAGTGCCGACATCGTCATGGAGACGAAATGGAACTGATCGACAACACCACGGCGCCGAGGGTCTATACCCCGGCGCGCATCGCGCAGATAGCGGCTGCCAACGCCGCGGGCCGGGCGCTGCGGATGCTGGGCCTGCGCGTGATAAGCGAGGAGCTGATTCCGGACGACGGTGGCGCGCCCATCTTGCTGCTCGACCTGTGCGGGATGCCCGCTGAGTACCTGCGCGGGATGTGCGAAGCCTCCACGCGCCAGGCCGACGGCCGCATCACGGCGCTGTTTCAGGGCGTGCGCCTGGCAATCCAACAGGACGAGGTGCGCCATGACGGTTGAATTCATGTCGGGCCCGACTTTGGCCAACCCGGCGGCGTTTGACTCGATCGATGAGCTGCGCTACGCGCTGCATGGTGCCAACAAGGACCTGACCAACCTGTTCTTCGAGCATTGCTCGTTGCGCAGTTCCTTCGCCGAGTTGAGCCAGCTGCTCAGCGACATCATGAGCGCCCAGCTGGGCAATGACGAGGAGGCACTGCGCAAGCACATCGCCGCCGCGATCCAGCGCACGCGGTTCGCGCACACCGACACGCCGGCAACGAGGCACTGACATGGCTCGCGTTCGCGCCTTGATGGTCTTTCAGGTTGTGGTGGCCGGGATGCGGCTGCGCGTGCGACTGCTGCCCAGTGTAGCCGACGTGGACGCGGAGTATCGCGGAGGCCGCAGGCGCAGCGATCGCAAGGTCGTTCACGGCTATTTCCAGCCGGCCGCGCCGGGTGCCCGCGTGATCGGGACGGTCGCTGTGCCGCTCTCGGGCAGCAACCTGCGTGAGATCGTTCCCCACGAAGTGTCCCATGCCGTCATCCATCACCTGCAGGGCGTGAGCGCGCGTGACGATGAGACCGCTGCCAGCGCGATCGGGCTGTTGTGCGCGGCAATTTTTTCCAGGCTCGAGGCGTTCGCCGCCTTTCAGGAGACCCCATGAGCAAATCTGACGATGTCGCCGTTGTGGCGCTCATCCGTATCAAGACCGTGTTGCGCCGCCACCAGGCGCCGGCCAGCTCGGTCAGCAAGCACGACGCCATCGTGCAGATCTCGGCCATCGTGGACGAGGCCGCAGCCGAGATCGCCGACTCCATCGCCTCGCCCAACATGAAGGAAGCATCATGACCAGCACCACCGCCAACCGCCCCGACATCCCGCCGGGATTTCGCCTCAAGGCGGACGGTTCGTACGTCCCCGAAGCCCTGGTATCCGATATCGACAAGCTGCGCGACCAGACCATCGAGACGCTCATCGACCAGGCCAAGATCATCAGCACGTTGCTGGCGGATTTCAAGGTCCGCGCGTTTCGCGATATCGAGGCATTTGTCGAGACGAGCGTCGAGCAGTACGGAGTGAAGTCGCGTAGCGTCAAGGGAAACCTGACGCTGACCTCGTTCAGCGGACGCTACATGATCCGGCTGCAGATCCAGGACCGTCTCGTGTTCGACGAGCGCTTGCATGGGGCCAAAACCCTGATCGACGAATGCATCACCTCCTGGTCTGAAGACTCGCGCGACGAGATCAAGGTGCTGGTGAACGATGCATTCCGGGTGGACAAGGCCGGCCAGATCAACACGGCTCGCGTGCTGGGCCTGCGTCGTCTTCCCATCAAAGATGACCGCTGGCAACGTGCCATGGCCGCGATCAGCGACAGCGTGAGCGTGGCCAACAGCAAACCCTATGTGCGCTTCTACGAGCGGCGCGAGGGTTCGGACGAGTACTCGCCGATCTGCCTGGACATCGCGGCGGTGTGATCATGACCATGGCCAGAAATCTGCTTTCGATCGCGCAGTGTGTGGGCTGCGGATGTTCCGACAACGATGCCTGCTGCGACACCAAGGGCAGCGATGTGTGCTACTGGCTGCGGGTTGACCGCACCCTGGGCAAAGGTGTTTGCAGCTGGTGCCCGGAACATGTGCCAGCCTGGGATGCCGGCGAATACGACAGGCGCACCCGCATCGGTCCGATCGATGTATGACCCAGCCGCTCCACACCCCAAGCGATAAGGGGGCCGCGCACGGCTAAATGCGCGGGACGTCCCAGCCTGGCCGGGGGGGGCTCAGATCGACCCCGGATTTTTTTGACATGCACGCTTTCTTGAACGCCTTGCCCTTGTAGGGCGCTCCGGTAAGCGCCAGGAGCCAGAAATGACCATGCCCCCCGACGATACGCCGTCCGTACGACGCCGCCACAAGACCCTGCAGGAGATGGCCGAGCTGTTCGGCATCTTCCTGATCGAGCGCCTTCAGCTTACGGCCGAGGACGCAGCCACACTCGGCGATGAGCTGGTCGATCTGGTGCACCGGCATTACAGCGGCCAGAGCCTGTATTTCCCCAAGGACCGCGGCTATGTCCGGCTGGAGCACGACACCTACATCTGGCACCACCTTCGCCGCGGCAATGCGTCGGAGATCGCCGCGCACCTGGGCGTGAGCTATGTGTATGTCTACCAGCGCTACCGCGTCATGCTGGCCGAGTCGCGGCGCCGCACCCAACCCCAGCTTCCTGGAATGGATTCCCCTGAGACCGACGGTGCGTAGCGCCAGCGGTCCATTTTCGCAGCCGTAGAGAGCCCCCTCATCAACGAGAACACAATGGACACAGCCATGAATCCCATTCAACGCATCCGTACAGTCCTGGATGCCTACAAGACGCCGGGCAGCCCGCTGAGCAAGGCGGCTTGCCTTGCTGAAATCGACTCCATCGTCGCCGACGTCGAGCGTCTCGACCACCTGACGGCTGTGGACGACAGGCTGAAGGTGGATATCCTGCGTGCCAGCATTGTCAACATCGGCCGGCTGCTGCCGGATCGCATGAGCATCGCGTTTACGCGGCTGGATGCGGTCACCATGCTCAAGCAGGTCTTCCCAGATGGCGAGACCCAGGACTGCATTTTCACTGGCCACACGCCGATCTATGCCGTTCCGGTCGTGCCGGCGCTGCGAAGCCTGCCCGAGGATCTCCAACATGGATAAAGACGACATCCTTCGCAAGATCGGGAAGTGCCTGGCGCTTGCAAAGTCCAGCGAGCCGGCCGAGGCCGCTGCAGCGCTGCGCCAAGCGCAAGCGCTGATGCGTGAGCACGGCGTATCGCAGCTGGAAGCTCAGGCGGTCGGTGCTCGTGAGTGCTCGGTCAAGGCCACCGCTCGCAAGCCGAGTAGGCATGAAGCCCACCTTGCTGGCCTTGTGGCCGACTCATTCGGCTGCGAGCTCATCCTCGCGAGCGGCGGAGTCCTCCCCGGTGGAGCGGTGTGGCTGCTGGTCGGCTGCTCGCCCGGTGTCGAGGTGGCACAGTACACCCTGCAGGTGCTGTTGCGGCTGATGGCGCGGGCGCGCGCCGACCACATCAAGGCGAAACTGAAGCGTTGCGGCCCCAAGAATAAGACGGCCCGTGCTGATGCCTTCTGCCAGGGTTGGGTCGCGGCCGTCGCATCTCTCGTACCTCGGCGGATGGAACCCTCGGCAGACCAGAAGACTGCGATCGAGGCGCACATGCAGCTGAATCACCCGAACCTGGACAAGTTCACCCCGCGCAGCCGTGACGCCGGCGCTCGCGGCTGGGCCGACCAGGTCGCGGGCCACCACGCTGGTGCTGGCATCCAGTTGCATCAGGGCGTGGGCGCAAGCGCGGCGCCATTGATGCTTGGACAGGGGAAGTAGCATGGCCAGCCCCACCTCCAAACAGCTTGCCGGTCGCCAACGTCGTAGCCTGCGCGCCATTCGGGAGCGGCTTCTCAACATGGCTGAAGCTTGGGATGGCGTCGATCAGTTCAATATGGGTGAACTGAGCGATCTCGCCGACCACGCTGAGCGAGTATCCGCCCAAATGATGGCCGACGATATCGGGGGGCAGCCGTGAGGGGCGCCTCGGCACCGCGTGCCGCCGAGCGCCAGCGCCTGATCCGGCTTGTACATGTCGCCCAACGCGAACTGAAGCTGGACAAGGAGACCTATCGCGCGGCTCTGCTGACGGTCACCGGCGGCAAGAAGGACTCCTGCTCAGCGATGAGCGCCGAAGAGCTGCAACTGGCCCTGGATCACTTCAAGCGATTTGGCTTCAAGGTGCGTTTGAAGCCGCGCCCCGGTCGGCCGATCGACACCGAGGCTACAAGCAAGAAGATTCGCGCCCTGTGGCTATTGTTGCGCGATCTGGGTGCGGTCAACAACGCCTCCGAGGAGGCCTTGGCCGCCTACGTCAAACGGATCACCGGTGTCGAGGCGCTGCAATGGATTGACGGCGCTCAGGCGGAGCGCACGATCGAAACGATGAAGAAATGGGCGATGCGCATCCTGCCAGAGCGTGTTCGGCATCTCGTCGATCAGGTGCGCGATCGGCAGCTCGAGCCAGCAGTTCTCGGCAAGCTGCAGGCCAAGCTCAACCAGGCCTTCACACGCAACACCTTCGACCCGATGCTTGAAGCCTTCGAGGCCTTGCAAGTGGCGTTGAATCTGGGGAGTACCAAGCCGTGAAACGAGTGCCACGCCTCAAGATCGAGACCGAGCTGGGCACTGAGATCCAGTGCTTTCGTTGCAAGGACTTTTGGCCCGCTGACGGTGAGTTCTTCTACACCGCCAGAGGCAAGCTGCATACCTGGTGCAAGGCCTGCTACCTGAGCGACGAGAAGGTCATCCAGAAGGCCGAGCGATGGAAGGCAAAGCTGCGCGCGGACCGGGCCGCAGCGAATGGCCGAAACTGCGAAGCGAGCCCGGATCAAGGAGCAATCCCATGAGCGAATCCTTCAGATGGGCTTTGGCCCTGACATATTTGGGCAGCCTATTCGGTATGGCCGCCTTTCTGATTTACAAGCGCGCGCCGGGGTGGGGCTGGTTCCTCGCAGTTGTCTGCGTAGTTGTCTCCAGTACCACCATCCACATAGATTCGGATCGGAGCGACGCCACGATGACCATCAGCAAGGAAGCCCGATGACCAATCAGAACAAATCCGCCCAGGCAGCAACGCAGGAAGCCGTGCAGCGCGCACTTGAACTCTATGCTGAGTGCTACGACACGATGACCCGGATTGCGCACCGTGAAGGCCGAGAACCGGTCGTCTCGCCCGTGTCCGTAGCCATCGATATCCGCAGAAACATGGTCAACGCCGTGTTGAGGGCGCTGTCCCTGGTGCGCGCCCCTGTAGCCGGGGAGGCGGTGACGGACGAAATGGTCCAGGCCGGTGCCAAGGCCGCGCGCGAGTATCTCGAGCGGACCGGCGGCAATGCCCCGGCCGAGATCTACAGGGCTATGCGTGCTGCGGCTCCTGCAGCGGCCCAGGCCAGCGCCGAGCACGTGCACAAGGTCCGCGCCGACGCATTTACCGCCGGTTTCATCTGCGCCGGCGGAGATGCAGAGGAAGCCAAGCAACAGGCACCGCAGTTCCAGGCGTGCATTGATGCCGGTCGAGAGCACAACCACAGGCGGACAAGGGCGGATACCGCACTGCCGGTTCCGCTCGGCAGTCTGCAGACGGCTCCTTATAGTCCTTCCTTTCAACATCCACTTTCGGAGCCCGCCAAACCTTATGACCAACAAGACGGCATCCAACGCCTGCGCGATTACGCCGGCACCGTCACTGATGTGGTGGTTACGTCGTTGGCGAGCGTGGCATATCAGTACGCCATGACCCTGAGCTTCGTTGCGCGCACTGCGGACTCGGATCAAGTGGAGAGGGTAGCCCGACGCATGACCGCCAAGCTGGAAGACGAAATCCGTGCCATCATATCCAGCCAAGGCGGCAGTTCGTCCTGACCTTGCGATCGGGCTAAATCAACCGGCCCGATTCTGTAAGGCTCTTGCAATTCCATCCCGATAAATCCCTTCCCATCCCGCGGTATCCCGGATTTATCTCAGCTGTCTCCCCGGATTTATCTCTCTTCTCTTCAACTGCCATTCCATGCGCCTATTTGATATCAATAATTATTATCATTTATACTTCGTCGCGAATCTGGCTCTGACGGCCGACCGGGCCGGCGTCATGTCTACGCTTACGGATGTATTTCTTCGCCACTACCGCGAACTGCTGGGCTTTCTTTCACTGCGCACGGGGTCGCGCGACGTGGCCCAGGACTGCGCCCATGACACCTGGATCAAGCTGGCGCAATTCCGTGACCGCACGCGCCCGGACAATGACCGCGCCTACGTCTTCCGCGTCGCCGCCAATATCGCCACCGACTGGCACCGTCGGCGCAGCCGCGAACTGACCGGCGCCGCCGACTACGCCAGCGCCCTGCCCCCAACCAACGAGGCCGACACGCTGGAGGTCGCCGTGGCCAACCAGATGCTGCGACGGCTCGAAGCCGCGCTGCTGTCCCAGCCGCGCCGCAGCCTGGACGTGTTCGTGATGCACCGGCACGACGGCCTGACCTACCGCGCCATCGCCGAACGCTACGCGATCACGGTCAGCGCGGTCGAAAAACACATGATGCGCATCCTGCTCGCCTGCGACCAGGCGCTGGCGGCGTGAGCGCCGCCGACGCGCGCGATCGGCAGGCCAGCCTGGCCGAGCAGGCCTCGCGTTGGGTCGTGCGCCGCAGCGGGCAGCCGTTGGCCCCGGAGGCTCAGGCGGAGTTCGACGCCTGGTATCAGGCCGATATCCGCCATGCCGAAGCCTATGAACGGTTGGCGCGGATATGGCGCCGCATGGGTGACATCGACCAGGCCCGGCTGGCCAAGCGCCCGGCGCGCGGACGCAAGGCAACGGTCGCGGCGCTGCTGATCGCCGCCACGGCCTGGCCCGTCTGGCAATTCTCGCGCGATGCCCATCCCGGCGCGGACTATGCCAGCGGCAACGCGCTGCGCGTCGTCGAGCTGCCCGACGGCTCACGCGTCACGCTGGACGCGGAGTCCGCCATCGCGCTGGACTATGCGGCGGGCGAGCGCGTCGTGCGCCTGCTGGCGGGCCGCGCGCTGTTCGAGGCCGCCCCTGCCGCGCAAGGTGGCCCCGCCTTCACCGTCACCACGCCCGATGCATCAGCCACGGCGCTGGGCACGCGCTATACCGTGGAGCGCCAGGAGCATGGCACCCGCGTCGCGGTCTACGAACACCGCGTGCAAGTGCATTGCCGGATCTGCGCCGACGATCGCGCCGACATCCTGGACAGCGGCGACAGCGTCCAGGTCTCGGCCGACGGCATCGTCCGCGTCGCCTCGTCAAGCGAAGCGGCGCCGGACTGGAGCCAAGGCCTGCTCTCGTTCAACGATGTGGCGCTGCCGGCGGCGGCGGCGCAATTGTCCCGCTACACCAGCAAGCGCGTGCTGGTGCTGGGGCAGGCCGCGCGCAATGCGCGCATCTCCGGCACCGCGCGCCTGGCCGACCCGAAACGCGCGCTGGAACTGCTGCTCGCGCAGACCCGCGTGCGGATCACCGACCTGCCGGGACTGCTGCTGCTGCGTTGACCGCGACGACCGGCATGCGGCGGCCCATTTGCCGTTTGCCAATCGGTAAATAAGAATCAATATAAATTATTCATGGCGATCGCGCTGAGGTAATCCAGCGCCCGCAGCGTCCTACGGCCGAGATCAACACCGCTTTTGGACGCACGCATGTCTACCTCTTCCATCGGCCGACGCCGCGCCGGCACCGCGTTGCTCGGCGCCGTGCTGGCCCTGGCCGCTCCCGTCTACGCGCAACCCGCCGCACGCCCCGCCACATACAACCTGCCCTCCCAGCCCTTGGGCGATGCGCTGCTGGCGCTAGGCCGCCAGGCAGGCCTGGAAATCTCGTTCCCGCCAGCCGCCGTCGCCGGCAAGACCGCGCCGGCGCTGCGGGGCGAATACTCGCCGCTGCTGGCGCTGGGCCACCTGCTGGCCGGATCCGGCCTGGCCCTGAAAGCGGACGGTCCGGGCCGCTACATCGTCTACGTGGACAAGACCAATCTGTTCTCGGCCCACCGCCTGGACGCGGTGCGCGTCTACGGCGAACAGCCCGGCGAGCGGACCTACACCCGCGAACAGATCACCGAGACACCCAGTTCCAACCGCGACCTGACATCGCTGGTCGCCAGTCACCCGGCGGTGCGCGTCAATGCCGGCGCCAACGGTTCGCAGAACCGGGGCTCGCTGGACGTGGAAGACCTGTCCTTCCACGGCGCCAGCCCCTACCAGAACCTGTTCCAGCTGGACGGCATGGACGCCACCAATCGCCTGGACCCTGCCAGCAAGAACCTGAACCTGCAGGTCGGCAACATCCCCAGCAACAGCCAGTCGTATTTCGTCGACACCAGCCTGCTCGAGGAAGTGCGTGTCTACGACAGCTTCGTGCCGGCGGAATACGGCCGCTTCACCGGCGGCGTGGTCGACGCCCGGCTGCGCCGCTACTCCGGCGAGAACCACCTGAGCCTGGACTACCGCTGGAACACGTCGAAGATGACGCAGCAGAAGGTGGCCGAAGGCGAGGAAGCGAGCTGGGCGCAGGGCAAGCCCGGCTACGCGCCGGAATGGAAGAAACGCTTTTATTCCGGCGTGGCGGATCTGGCCTTCAACGAGAAGTCCGGCGCGGTCCTGGCGGTATCGCGTCGCCAATCCGACATCACGCGCTGGAACATGGGCGTGGACGGCAAGGGCCAGCCGCTGCCCGGCCAGGACAACTATCGCGACCAGATCGACAATTTCCTGGGCAAGTTCAGCGTGCGCGTCAGCGCGCGGACCACGGCCGACCTGGTGCTCAAATACAGCGACCGCAAGGAAACGCTGGTCAGCAACCTCTTCCGCGAAACCCGCTGGGACAACAACCATGCGGCGCGCGGCATCAGCGTCAACATCGACCACCAGTTCCAGGGCGGGCGCTATTCGCTGCAGGCCGGCTGGGACCGCGCGCTCAGCAACCGCGTATCGGTCGGCGACGAGCTGGTCACTTTCCAGCCCCGGGGCCTGCCGCAATATACGGCGGGCGGCTTCGGCAAGGAACAGAAGCAGCAGGACAGCTGGACCCTCAAAGGCCGCGTCGACCTGGATCCGGTGCGCACCGGCGCAATCACGCACATCCCCTACGCCGGCCTGGAATGGCAGCGGGTGCAGGCCGGGTTCGAACGCTTCCAGCAATCGCATTCCTACCGTCGCGCCTACGACAACAAGGGCGGCTACCAGGACTTCAGCAAGGTCCGCTACCTGCCCGGCACCGTGGACGTGAACTACGACAGCGTCAGCGCGTATCTGTCCGACCGCATCGAATGGGAACGGCTGGCCCTGGACGCCGGCGTGCGCTATGACCGCGAGAGCTTCCTGGGCACGAACAATATCTCGCCGCGCTCCCGCCTGGATTGGGATGTGCTCGGCTCGGGCGACACGCTGCTCAGCGCGGGCTGGTCGCGCTACTACGGTTCGGAAGTGCTACAGACCGCGCTGGAGGAAGAGATCAACCGCATGCGGCGGCAGGTGCTGGACGCCAAGGGCCGCCCGGTCACCGACGGCACCAGGGAATACTACGTGCGCTATCAGGGCCTGCGCATGCCCTACGACGACGAATGGGCCATGTCGCTGCGCCAGCGCCTGGCCGGCATCGAAGGCACGCTGAGCTATGTGCATCGCAACGGCCGCGATCAATGGACCAAGGCCGGCAACGATACCGACGGCTACCTCTACACCAACGACGGCCACTCGACCACCGATGGCGTCAGCCTGACGCTGCGTCCGCTGGAGCCCTGGCGCCTGGGCGAGACACGCTGGAACCTGCTGGCGACCTGGAGCTGGCAGAAGCGCAAGACCAACGGCGACCTGGTGAAGGGCTATAGCGGCGACGCCCGCGATCCCGACGACCAGGTGATCTACAACAACGCGCAGATACGCGCCATGGATCTGCCGCCCAGCAATTTCCACCAGCCGCAGGAAGCCGTGCTGCACCTGATCGGCGCACTGCCCAAGGCCGGCCTGACCTGGAGCAACAAGCTGCACTGGCGCAGCAAGCGCGACGCCACCATCTACGTGGGCGTGGGACCCAAGCCGCTGTACCTGCAGCGCTACGAGTCCGGCAACCTGCCCTCGTACTGGACCTGGGACACCAAGCTCGCGTGGCGGCCGACCTTCGCCCGCAATCTCGAAATCTCGGCCGAGGTGCTGAACGTGCTCGACAGCAAGCCCGCGCTCACGGCCAGCAACCCGAATCTCAAGAGCAGCCGCGCGCTGTATCAGGTGGGACGTGAAATATGGCTGCAAGTCGGTTATCGCTATTGATGCTGGGCGCGGCGCTGGGGGCCGCCGCGAACGCGACCGACCCGTCCGCGGCCGTCTGCCGCGCGCAGGCCGGCTGGGATCTCGCCTGCCTGCGCGCGCGCTATGCGGCGCCGAAGGCGCAATGGCCCGCGCCGTCCATCGATCCGGGCGTGGCCTGGACCGAATGGGCGCCGGTGCCTGCCGCGTCGGCCCCCGCCCTGCAATGGACCGCCGCCAATGCCGGACAGGCGCAGCTGGCCGCCGATGTGGCCACGCCCGCGATCGTCGCGCTGGGCCAGACGCTGTTCTTCGATGCGCGCCTGTCGCGCAAGAGGCAGGTATCCTGTGCGTCCTGCCATGCGCCCGAACGCGCCTTCACCGACGGCAGGCCGCTGGCGGTGGGCGAGGACGGGCTCATGGGACGGCGGCGCTCCACGCCGCTGTACGCCGCGCCCTTCGCGCCCCGGCTCTTCTGGGACGGACGCGCCGCCACGCTCAAGGAACAAGTGATGGGGCCGCTGCACGATCCGCGCGAGATGAACCACGACGCGGCCGGCGCGGTCGCCCGGCTCGACGCATCCGAGTCCTATCCCGCCCGGTTCCTGCGCGCATTTGGCGCAGCGCCCGCACAGGGTTCGCCTCCAGGCGCCGTCCCCATGTCGTCCGTGCCAAACCCGCCACTCGATGCCATCTCCGTGGCGCCCGTGCCGGGCTCTCCGATCAATGCCGACCGGCTGGCGCGCGCGCTGGCCGCCTACGTCGCCACCCTGCGCCCTGAACGCACACGCTTCGACGACTTCATCGAAGGCCGCGCCATGGCGCTGGACGACACCGAGCTGCTCGGCCTGCACCTGTTCCGCACCCGGGCCCGCTGCATGAATTGCCACGGCGGCCCGCTGCTGAGCGATCACGCCTTCCACAACATCGGGCTGTCTTTCTACGGCCGGCGCAACCAGGATCTGGGGCGCTATGAAGCGACGCGCGATCCGGCGGACCTGGGCAAGTTCCGCACGCCCAGCCTGCGCAACGTCGCGCGCGCCGGCCCGTGGATGCACAACGGCCTGTTCCCCGACATGAGAGGTCTGCTGCGCATGTACGACGCCGGCATGGGCCGCGACCCAGTACCGCGCGAACCACCGGATCCGCTGGCGCCGCGCAAGTCGGAACACATCCGGCCGCTCGATTTGAGCGCGGACGAGATCGACGCCCTGATGGCGTTCATGAAGGTGTTGTGAAGCGGGCGCGCTGTCCGCCGGCGCGAAGCCGGCGGGCAGGCCGGGAAGGGATCAGGAGTACGGACGGTCGCGCAGGCGGCTGTGGTGGTCGATCACGGTGTCGATCACCTCGCGCAGGATGGTTTCTGCCAGCGCGGCCGGCACGCCGGCCTCTTCGGCCAGGCGGCGGATGCGCGCGACCTGCTGGGCCTCGCGCTTGGGATCCACCAGATCCATGCCGTGGTTCTGCTTGAGCTCGCCGATCATGTCGGTGCAGCGAAAGCGCACGCCGAGCAGCAGCATGATCTGCTGGTCGATCTCGTCGACCTCGGCGCGCAGCGCTGCCAGTTCGGCCTTGGGGGAATCGTGGTCAGCCATGTCGTTCAACCCTGGACTATGTCGAGTTTGGCGATGCCCAGCGCCAACGTCTTGGCGCCCACGTCGCGGAACTGGATCTCGGCCTGGGCATCCTGCCCCGACCCGCTCAGACCGATGATGGTGCCGTCGCCGAAACGCGCGTGATGCACGCCCTGGCCCACACGATACTGCTTGTCGCCCACGGTGACGCCGGTGGCGACGCCGCGCGGTTGACGCGGCGCAATCGTGTTGGTGGGCTTGCGGCCGAACGCGTCGGTGCGGCTGCCGCCCCAGGACGCCTGCGAGGCGCCCGCCTGGGCCAGGCCGGCCTTGGGCGTCAGCCACTTCAGGTGCTTCTCGGGGATTTCTTCCAGGAAGCGCGAACGCATGGCGTAGCGCGTCTGTCCATGCAGCATGCGGCTCTGCGCCAGCGTGATGTACAGGCGCTGTCGCGCGCGCGTGATCGCCACGTACATCAGGCGCCGTTCCTCTTCCAGCCCGGATTGTTCGAGGATGCTGTTCTCGTGCGGGAACAGACCCTCTTCCAGGCCGGTGATGAAGACCGCGTCGAACTCCAGGCCCTTGGCGGCATGCACCGTCATGAGCTGGACCGCGTCCTGGCCCTGCTGCGCCTGGTTGTCGCCGGCTTCCAGCGCCGCGTGCGACAGGAAGGCCGCCAGCGGCGTCATGCCGTCCGGCGCGACGATGGGCGCGTCGACCACGCCCGGCATCAGCGTCGAGGACGCATCGGTCTGGGGCACCACGCCGGCGGGCATGCCGTCGTAATTTTCCTCGGACGCGAACACGGCCGCGGCCGTGATCAGTTCGTTCAGGTTTTCCAGGCGCTCGGCGCCTTCGCGCTCGGCCTTGTAATGGGCGTTCAGGCCGCTGGCCTCGAGCATGTGCTCGACCATCTCGGGCAGCGGCAGGTCGCGCGTTTCCTCGATCAGGCGGTTGATGAGCTGGGCGAACTGCACCAGGTTGGAACCGCCCTTGCCGCCCACCATGGCCACTGCCGAATACAGGCTGATGTCATGGGTGCGGGCCGCGTCGGCCAGCGTTTCCAGCGTGCGCGCGCCGATGCCGCGCGTGGGGAAGTTCACCACCCGCATCAACGACGTGTCGTCCTGCGGGTTGGCCATCAGGCGCAGATAGGCCAGCGCGTGCTTGATTTCCTGGCGCTCGAAGAAGCGCAGGCCGCCATAGACCTTGTAAGGAATGCCGGCGGAAAAGATGGCGTGTTCCAGCACGCGCGACTGCGCGTTGCTGCGGTAGAGCACGGCGATCTCGCGGCGCAGGCTGCCTTCGTGGATCAGCGAACGGATCTCGTCCACCACCCACTGGGCCTCCATGCCGTCCGACGGCTGCTCGATGACGCGCACGGGCTCGCCTTCGCCCTGCTCGGTCCAGAGGTTCTTGCCCAGGCGGCCGCTGTTGTGGCCGATCAGCGCGTTGGCCGAATCCAGGATGTGGCCATAGGAACGATAGTTCTGCTCCAGCCGGATCACCGTGCCATGCGCGTAATCGCGCTCGAAGTCGGCCATGTTGCCGACGTTGGCGCCCCGGAACGCGTAGATGGACTGGTCGTCGTCACCCACGGCGAAGATCGCCGCGCCGCCCCCGGCCAGCAGACGCAGCCACTTGTACTGCAGCGTGTTGGTGTCCTGGAACTCATCGACCAGGATGTGGCGGAAACGCCGCTGGTAGTGCTCGCGCACCGGCGCGTTGCGCGACAGCAGTTCATAGGCGCGCAGCAGCAGCTCGGCGAAGTCGACCACGCCCTCGCGCTGGCACTGGGCCTCGTACAGCTGGTAGATCTCGATCAGGCGGCGGCGGTGGCTGTCGTAGGCTTCGACGCCGTCCGGGCGCAGCCCTTCTTCCTTGGCGCCATTGATGAAGCGCTGCACGTCGCGCGGCGGGTACTTCTCGTCGTCGACGCCATTGGCCTTCATCAGCCGCTTGATGGCGGCGAGCTGGTCGGTGACATCGAGGATCTGGAAGCTTTGCGGCAGGCCGGCATCGCGGTGATGCGCCCGCAGCATGCGATTGCACAGCCCGTGGAAGGTGCCGATCCAGAGACCGCGCGTGTCGATCGGCAGGATCGACGACATCCGCGCCAGCATCTCGCGGGCGGCCTTATTGGTGAACGTGACAGCCAGCAGCCCAAAAGGCGAAGCCTGGCCGGTTTGAATCAGCCAGGCCATGCGGGTGGTGAGCACCCGGGTCTTGCCGCTGCCCGCCCCGGCCAGGACCAGGGCGTGCTGCGGTTCTAACGTTACTGCGGCGCGTTGTTCGGGGTTGAGCTTCTCTAGCATCATGCCGCGTAGCGGCGCAGACGTTGAGCGAATTGCTCGAGCCCGGCGATGCCGCTTTGCTGGGCGCGCTGGCACCAGGCCTGCAGGTCATGGAGCAGCTGTTCGCTGCTGGCGCTGGAACTTTCCCAGATGCGGCCTAGCTCGCGGCGCATCTGCACCAGCGTGGACAGCGACTTGTTCTGGGCGATGGCCTGATCGACGGCCTGCAGCTGCTCGGGCTGGAGGATGTCCTCGTTGCGGTGAATGGCGCGGCGCACCTTGTGCAGCTTGCTCCAGCCGCATTCGGCGTTGCCTTCCTGACGCGAGGCCTTCATCTTGGCCAGCTCTTCGCGGGCGGCGCTCTTGATGATGTCGGCGTAGCGGGCCATGACTTCGTAGCGGTGCGTGATCACGCCCTGCAGCGTGCGCAGGTCGATGCCGGTGCGCGAGTCATCCAGCTTGAGCTTGGGCGCGACCTTCTTGATCTTGGCCAGGCCCAGGAACTTCAGGATGTTGATATAGCACCAGCCGATGTCGAATTCGTACCACTTGGCCGAGAACTTGGCCGACGTGCCGTGAGCGTGGTGGTTGTTGTGCAGCTCTTCGCCGCCGATCACGATGCCCCAGGGGAACACGTTGGTGCTGGTGTCCGGGCTGTTGTAGTTGCGGTAGCCCCAGTAGTGGCCGATGCCATTGACCACGCCGGCGGCCCAGAACGGGATCCAGGCCATCTGCACGGCCCAGACGGTCAGGCCGATGGCGCCGAACAGGGCCACGTCGATGGCGAGCATGGTCAGCACGCCCCACAGGCTGTGCTTGCTGTAGACGTTGCGCTCGAGCCAGTCGTCAGGCGTGCCGTGGCCGAACTTGGCCATGGTTTCCTTGTTGTTGGATTCTTCGCGGTAGAGCTCGGCGCCACGGAACAGCACCTTCCAGATGCCGAACAGGATGGGCGAATGGGGATCGCCTTCCTTTTCGCACTTGGCGTGGTGCTTGCGGTGAATGGCGACCCATTCCTTGGTGACCATGCCCGTCGTCATCCAGAGCCAGAAGCGGAAGAAATGCATGACGGCGGGATGCAGGTCCAGACCGCGGTGCGCCTGGCTGCGATGGAGGAAGACGGTGACCGAGACGATCGTGATGTGCGTCACCACCAGCGTGAAAACCACGACCTGCCACCAGGTGGCTTGGGTCAGACCGCCGGCAATGAAGGAAAGGATGTAATCCATAAAGCTTTTGTGAGCCTCGCGTAAAGAGTGCCTGAAGTTTAGCTTACCTTTGCCTGCTTATGACAAGGGAGTTTCAAAATAGTTATTGAGAGAAATCAAGGACTAAGCCCCGTTTGGCTGGCAAGAAACCTGCTGAAAAACCCGCAGGCAAGCCGCCAATGAACCGAATTTTCCGCAAAAACATTTCAGGCGCGTCGCGATACGTCCTCGCCTGCGTGGCCCGCGCCAGATGGCGCGGCCCGCAGCGCCTGTTTCAAGGGAATTGGCGCGGACGTCAGGTTTTGGCCGGCCCGGGCCGTTAAAGTTCCAGTCAGGTGCGCCCGTCTTGATACGGCCACGGACTGGAGGCAAACTTCGCCCCTGCCCTCAGTCCTCCACTTCGAACCCGTTCCGATGCCCGTTTCAATTATACGTCCCCATTTAATCCCCCTGCTGGCCGCCGCGACCCTGGCTTATGCCGGCGGCGCCTGCGCCCAGTCATTGAAAGTGGGAGACGTGACGGTGTTGGCTTCTTACTACGAAATAAGAGGGTCGGATTGCTTGGCCCTGCGGGCGCCAAAAGTGACGATCACCCTGCCGCCGCACCTGGGTTCAGCCAACGTGGCCCATACCCAGGGACAATCGAGTGATTCGGGTCGCTGCGCCTACAAGGCTGTGCCGATCGCCCAGGTGGTTTACCAGACCGGCCAGCCCGGCGCGGACACCCTGGCCTGGGAAGTGAAATACCAGAACAAGACACTGGGCATCCGTCGCTACAGCGCTACCGTGAACGTCGCGCCCGCGCCCTGATGAAAACGGCGCCCCGGCCGAAAGCCGGGGCGCCGCTGATCGAAGATCCCCTGGGGACTCAGGCGGTTTCGCCGGCTGCCGAATCCGTCTGCGCGCCGGCATCCTGCCCGGCTTGCGGCGATGCGTCGTCCATCTCGCCCTCGGCCTCGAGCGCCAACGGCTCGGCATCCTGCTCAGTCTTCGCGCCCGCCTTCTTGCGCTCGAACACGGCGGCGAAGAAGCCGTCGGTACCGTGCAGGTCGGGCCGCAGTTGCACGTAAGGGCCTTCCAGCTTCAGGTTCTCGCAACGTCCGGCCAGGATGGCCGCGGCGTCCAGGCGCTCGAACTCGGGGTGGCTGGCCAGGAAGCGCTCGGCCTGGACCTCGTTTTCCTCGGCCAGCAGGCTGCAGGTGGCGTACACCAGCCGACCGCCCGGCGCCACGCAGCGCGCGGCGCTGTTCAGGATGCGCTCCTGCAGCTGGCCCAGCTCGGCCAGCGCCTCGGGGTGCTGGCGCCATTTCAGGTCGGGATTGCGGCGCAGCGTGCCGATGCCGCTGCACGGCGCGTCGACCAGCACGCGCTGGGCCTTGCCGGCCAGGCGCTTGATGCGGGTGTCGTTCTCGCTGTCGATGGCCACGGGAACCACATTGGACAGTCCGCTGCGGGCAAAACGCGGCTTGGCGCGCGCCAGACGCGCGGCCGACACATCGAAGGCGTACAGCCTGCCGGTCGAGCGCATCAGCGCGCCCAGCAGCAGCGTCTTGCCGCCCGCGCCGGCGCAGAAATCGATGATCATCTCGCCGCGCCGCGGCGCCACCAGCAGGGCCAGCAGCTGGCTGCCCTCGTCCTGCACCTCGATGCTGCCGTTCTCGAACTGGGCCCAACGGTTGATGGCCGGACGGCCCTCCATGCGGATGCCCCAGGGCGAATACGGCATGGCGACCGGCTCGTAGCGACCGGCGCTCTGCTGCAGCTCGACCAGCATGGCATCGCGCTCGGCCTTGAGCGGATTGACGCGCAGGTCCAGGCTGGCCTGGCGGTTCAGCGCCTCGATCAGCGTGTCCGGGCTGTCCATGGCGGACAAACGCTCGTCCAGCCAGTCGGGAATGCTGCCCCGCACCGCGCGCGGCAACGTGGCCGGATCGATGCGCGACACGCGCTGCAGCCATTCGGCCTCGGCCGCGTCCAGCCCTTCGGCCAATTCCTGCGCGCCCAGCGTGGCGGCCAGGCCCAGGATGGCCAGACGGCGCGAGGCCGGGCCAACGCCGCTTTCACCGTACTGGCGGTAGCGCCGCAGATGCCGCAGCACGTCGTAGACGGCTTCGGCGACTTCGGAGCGGTCGCGGGCGCCCAGGCCGGGATGGCCGCGCAGCCAGTGCGACAAGGCCGCGTCCGCCGGATAGGTCCATTGCAGGATCTCGCCCAGCACGCGCTGCACCTGGTCGATGCGAATGGCGGCATAGGGCTGGCGTGGGCGCGACGGCTGCGATGCGCGAGCCTGCCCGCCTCGCGGACCGCCGTGGCCGGACGTCGGACGGGAATCCTGGCCCGGGCGTCCATCGCGGCGCTCGGCGCCCGGACGGCCATCACGCTCTCCACGGAAATCGCGGTCGTCGCGGCCGCCGTCGAAACGGGGGCCTTGGCGATTCTGGCCGCTCGGCCCGTCCTGATAGGCGCGCTGGCCGTGGCGTTCATCGCCCCGACCGGCATGGCCCTGCTCGCGACGCCCGTCGAAACGGCCATCGCGGCGGTCGTCCCGGGCGTATTCCGGGCGTCCCTGCGAACGGCTGTCGCGGCTGTTGTAGTTGTATTCACCACGGCGATCCTGCTGGCGATCGTCACGGCCCGGCTCCCGGCGGCCGTCCTGGCGAGCGCCGCCGGCATATTCCCGGCGCGCATCCTGACGATCATCGCGGGAGTATTCCCGGCGTCCTTCCTGGCCGCGCAGAGCCTCGCGACGGCCGGCATCGCCCTGCCGCTCATTGCGACCATAAGCGCGCGCCCCCTCGCGGCCGCCGCCTTGCTCGCGGCGATCCTGGCCGGCGTGCTCACGATGGCCTTCGTGTTCGCGACGACCGTCCTGGCGCTCGTCGCGGCCGTATTCGCGGCGGCTGGCGCCCGCCCCGTCGTCCCGCCGCCCCGCCGGCGCGTCACGGCGCGCGCGCGGCTCGGCATGGCCGCCACGGCCGCCATCAGGCCCCGAGGCCCGGGCGGGCCGCTCGGAACGCTCGACCGTGGCGCGGGCCTCGCCCTTCGGGCGCGAGAAGAAAGACCGTCCGTCGCGCCCTTCGCCCGCCTTGGCGGCGGCCGGACGGGAACGCGGAGATTGGGGTTTGCTCATGGTGTATTCCAAATAAGGCGGCATCGATCCGCCCTGGTAAATGCGATTGCGGGCCTGATGGCCGGATGATGGCGGGCCGTCAGGCGGCCGGCGACCAGGTGAACAGGCGCTCGGGATCGCCCTGCACGTCCACCCGGTGGTCAGGCGTCAGCGTAACCCGGCCTTCGGCCAGCCAGCGCACGGCGGCCGGAAAAGCCCGGTGCTCGACTTCCAGCACGCGATTGGCCAGCGAATCCGGCGTGTCGCCGGCCAGCACCGGCACGCAGCCCTGGGCGATGATGGGGCCGTGGTCCAGCACCGGGGTGACGAAATGCACGGTGCAGCCGTGCACGCGCACGCCCGTGGCCAGCGCCTGGGCATGGGTGTGCAGGCCAGGGAAGGCCGGCAGCAGCGAGGGATGGATATTCACCAGCCGACCCGCGAAATGGTTGACGAAGCCCGGCGTCAGCACGCGCATGAAGCCGGCCAGGATGACGTAGTCCGGCGCATGGCGGTCGATTTCCTCGGCCAGCGCGGCGTCGAAGGCCTCGCGGCTGGCGTATTCCTTGTGGTGCAGGGCCGAGGCGGCGATGCCCTGGGCGCGCGCCCAGTCCAGCCCGGCGGCGTCCGGCCGGCTGGCGATGACGGCGACGACCTCGGCCGGCCAGCCCTGGTCGCGACAGGCCTGGACCAGCGCCTGCATGTTGCTTCCGCGCCCCGAGATCAGGATGACCAGGCGGCGCTTGATAAGAGAAGAATCCGGCAAGATAGCGATTTCCGAGAAAAACCCCGCGCGGCGCCGGGCGCGCATTCCGCTCCGGCGGGCCATTTTTACCCAGGAGCGGCGGCGGGTTGGGGACCGGTCCGCCACCCTCTGGCGCAAGAATGCGCGGGGTGCGGACTGATCCTGAATCCAAAATTGTAAACTCTCGTCCGTGAAACCTACGCTGCGCATCCACCGATCCCTGCCCCCGCCCGCTCAACGCGCGCCCAGCGCCTTGACCATCGGCAATTTCGACGGCGTCCATCGCGGACACCAGGCCATGCTCGCGCGCGTCTGCCAGGTCGCGCGCGAACGCGGCCTTACGCCCGCCGTGATGACCTTCGAACCGCATCCGCGGGAGTACTTTGCCGCCCTGAACCGCCGGCCTGAACTGGCGCCCACCCGCATCTCCGGCCTGCGCGACAAGCTGGCCGCGCTGGCCCGCTATGGCATTTCCCAGGTGGTGGTGGAGCGCTTCAATTCCCGGCTGGCCGAAATGTCGGCCAACGCCTTCATCGAGAACCTGCTGGTCCAGGGCCTGCAGACGCGCTGGCTGCTGGTGGGCGAGGACTTCCGCTTCGGCCACAAGCGCAGCGGCGACATCGACCTGCTGCGCGAGGCCGGCCTGCGGCACGGCTTCGAGGTGCAGACCCTGGCCGACGTGACCGACCAGCACGGCCATCGCATTTCCAGCTCCGAAGTCCGCACCGCGCTGGCGGTCGGCGACCTGGAGCGCGCGCGCCATCTGCTGGGCCACCCGTTCCATATCAGCGGGCACGTGATCCACGGCCAGAAGCTGGGCCGCACGCTGGGCTTTCCCACGATGAACCTGCGCGTGGCGCCGCGCTGCGCGGCGCGCTCGGGCATTTACGTGGTCCAGGTCTACGGCCTGGGCGACCGCGCCCTGCCGGCCGTGGCCAGCCTGGGCGTGCGCCCGACGGTCGAGGACCACGGCCGGGTCCTGCTGGAGGCCCACCTGCTCGACGAGACCGTCAATGCTTACGGTAAACTCGTGCGAGTCGAATTCCTGCACAAGCTGCGGGACGAAGAAAAATTTCCCGATCTCCCTTCCCTGACTGCCGCCATCGCCGAAGACGCGCGAAACGCGCGCGCCTATTTTGCCGTTCATGGACTATAAAAAATCCCTCAACCTGCCCGACACTCCCTTCCCCATGCGGGGCGACCTCGCCAAGCGCGAGCCCGCCTGGATCACGCAGTGGGAGGAAAACCACGTCTACCAGGCGATCCGCGCCGCCAGCCGGGGCCGTCCGCGCTTCGTGCTGCATGACGGCCCGCCCTACGCGAACGGCGACATCCACATCGGCCACGCGGTCAACAAGATCCTGAAGGACATCATCGTCAAGAGCCGCAACATGGCCGGCTATGACGCGCACTACGTGCCGGGCTGGGACTGCCACGGCATGCCCATCGAGATCCAGATCGAAAAGAAGTACGGCAAGCACCTGCCCGTGGCGGAAGTGCAGTCCAAGGCGCGCGCCTACGCGCTCGAGCAGATCGACCGCCAGCGCAAGGACTTCAAGCGCCTGGGCGTGCTGGGCGAGTGGGACCGCCCCTACATGACCATGAACTTCAGCAATGAGGCCGACGAGATCCGCGCGCTCGGCCGCATTCTGGAAAAAGGCTATGTGTTCCGCGGCCTGAAGCCGGTGAACTGGTGTTTCGACTGTGGCTCGGCGCTGGCCGAGGCCGAGGTCGAGTACGCCGACCGCGTCGATCCGGCCGTGGACGTGGCCTTCCCCTTCGCCGACCGTCCGGCGCTGGCCAAGGCCTTCGGTCTGGATTCGGTCGACGATGGCGCCATCGTGATCTGGACCACCACGCCCTGGACCATTCCGTCGAACCAGGCGCTGAACCTGCACCCGGAGATCGAATACGCGCTGGTGCGCGTGTCGCCCGCGCCCGTGTCCGGCCCGCTGCTGCTGATCGCCAAGGACCGCGTCGAGGACTGCCTGAAGCAATGGCAGCTCGAAGGCGATGTCATCGCCACGGCGCCTGGCGCCGCCCTGTCCGGGATCCGCTTCCGCCACCCGCTGGCCAAGGCCAACCCCGGTTATGACCGCATGGCGCCCGTCTACCTGGGCGACTACGTCACGGCCGATTCGGGCACCGGCGTGGTCCACTCGGCGCCGGCCTACGGCATCGAGGACTTCGTGTCGTGCAAGGCGCACAGCATGAAGGACACCGACTTCATCAGCCCGGTCATGGGCGACGGCAAGTACGCCGACAGCCTGCCGCTGTTCGGCGGCCTGTCGATCTGGGACGCGAACCCCAAGATCGTCGAGGCCCTGAAGCTGGCCGGCACCCTGATGCACGTGGAAAAGCACAAGCACAGCTACATGCACTGCTGGCGCCACAAGACGCCCATCATCTATCGCGCCACCAGCCAGTGGTTCGCGGGCATGGACGTCGCCCCCAAGGACGGCGGCCCGACGCTGCGCGAATCGGCGCTGGCCGGGATCGACGCCACGGCCTTCTATCCGGCCTGGGGCCGCGCCCGCCTGCACGCCATGATCGCCAACCGCCCCGACTGGACGCTGTCGCGCCAGCGGCAATGGGGCACGCCCATGGCCTTCTTCGTGCACAAGGAAACCGGCGAGCTGCACCCGCGCACGGTCGAGCTGCTCGAACAGGTGGCGCTGCGCGTCGAACAGGGTGGCATCGAAGCCTGGCAGACGCTCGATCCGCGCGAGCTGCTGGGCGACGAGGCAGACCAGTATGAAAAGAACCGCGACACGCTGGACGTCTGGTTCGACTCGGGCAGTACCCACGCCACCGTGCTGGGCGGCAAGGACGGCGCCTTCGCCGGCTCGCACGGCGCCGAGCTGGCCTGGCCCGCCGACCTCTACCTGGAAGGTTCCGACCAGCACCGCGGCTGGTTCCATTCCTCGCTGCTGACCGGCTGCATGCTCTATGGCCAGCCGCCCTACAAGGCCCTGCTGACGCACGGCTTCGTGGTGGACGGCCAGGGCCGCAAGATGAGCAAGTCCGTGGGCAACGTGATCGCGCCGCAGAAGGTATCCGATTCGCTCGGCGCCGAGATCCTGCGCCTGTGGGTCGCATCCACCGACTACTCGGGCGAGCTGTCGATCTCCGACGAGATCCTCAAGCGCGTGGTCGAAGGCTACCGCCGCATCCGCAACACGCTGCGCTTCCTGCTGGCCAACCTGGCCGACTTCGACGCCGTGTCGCAGGCCGTGCCGCATGGCGAGCTGTTCGAAATCGACCGCTACGCGCTGGCCATGACCGCGCAGATGCAGGCCGAGATCAGCGCGCACTACGAGCGCTACGACTTCCACCCGGCCGTCTCGCGCCTGCAGACCTTCTGCTCCGAGGACCTGGGCGCGTTCTACCTGGACATCCTGAAGGACCGCCTGTACACCACGGCGGCCGGCAGCCTGGCGCGCCGCTCGGCGCAGACCGCGCTGCTGGAGATCACCCAGGCGCTGCTCAAGCTGATGGCCCCGATCCTGTCCTTCACCGCCGAAGAAGCCTGGAAGGAACTGGTCGCCTCGGCGCTAAAGCACCAGGCCGACGCCGCGCGCGTCACCATCTTCACCGAGGTCTTCCACAGCCTGCCGCCCTATGCCGACGCCGAGGCGCTGACGGCCAAGTGGACGCGCCTGCGCGCGATCCGCGCCGAAGTGCAGCGCAAGCTCGAGGAAGTCCGCACGGCCGGCGACATCGGTTCGTCGCTGCAAGCCGAAGTCGATCTGTACGCTGCCAGCGCCGACCAGGCACTTTTGGCCAGCCTGGGCGACGATCTGCGCTTCGTGCTGATCGTGTCGCGCGCCACCGTGCATGCCGGCGAGGGTGAAACGCGCATCGAGGTCACGCCGTCCCAGCACAAGAAGTGCGAGCGCTGCTGGCACTGGCGCCTGGACGTGGGCCAGGACGCGGACCACCCCGAGATCTGCGGCCGTTGCGTGTCCAACCTGTTCGGCGCGGGTGAAGCCCGCAGCAAGGCCTGAGCATGGCCGGCCCCGTCGACCACGGGACGCCGGACCAGCCGTCCGGCCGCGCCGCACCGGCGCGGATCGGCGGCTGGCTGGCGCTGGCGCTGTGCATCATCGTCCTGGACCAGCTGACCAAGATCTATTTCAACACCGCCTTCCAGTACGGCGAACGGCTGCACCTGCTGCCGTTCTTCGACTTCACGCTGGTCTATAACCGAGGCGCGGCGTTCAGTTTCCTGGCGACCGAGGAAGGCTGGCAACGCTGGCTCTTCACCGGCCTGGGCTGCGTGGCGGCGGTGGTCATCGTCTGGATGCTGCGTCGCACGCCCGGCCAGCCGCGCTTCAGCCTGGCGCTGGCGCTGATCCTGGGCGGCGCCGTGGGCAACGTGATCGATCGCGTGGTCTACGGCCACGTGGTGGACTTCCTGCTGTTCTACTGGAATGACTGGCAGTTCCCCGCCTTCAACCTGGCCGACGTGGGCATCAGCTGCGGCGCCGTGTTGCTGGTGCTGGACGAACTGCTGCGCTCGCGCAAGCCGCGCGGCTGAGCGCTGTAGAATCAATATCCATTCCTCGACTACGCGGCGCCCTCCGCGCCGCTCCCGCCCCATGCTCGACCTCGCCCGCAAACGCATCGTCCTCGGCCTGACCGGGGGCATCGCCTGCTACAAAATCGCCGAGCTGGTGCGGCGCATGACCGAACAAGGCGCCACGGTCGACGTGGTCATGACCGAGGCGGCCACGCATTTCATCACGCCCGTCACCATGCAGGCGCTGTCCGGCCGTCCGGTGTTCGTCGATGCCTGGGACGCGCGCGTGCCCAACAACATGGCGCACATCGACCTCACGCGCGGCGCCGACGCCGTGCTGATCGCGCCGGCCAGCGCCGACTTCATGGCCAAGCTGGCGCACGGCATGGCGGACGACCTGCTGTCCACGCTGTGCCTGGCGCGCGCCTGTCCGCTGCTGGTCGCGCCCGCCATGAACCGCGAGATGTGGGCCAACCCGGCCACCCAGCGCAACGTCGAACAGCTGCGCGCCGACGGCATTGCCGTGCTCGGCCCCGCCGCCGGCGAACAGGCCTGCGGCGAGACCGGCGACGGCCGCATGCTGGAAGCGCACGAGCTGCTGACCGACCTGATCGCCTTCTTCCAGCCCAAGTTGCTGGCCGGCCGCCACGTGCTGCTGACCGCCGGCCCCACGTCCGAGCCGGTCGACCCCATCCGCGTGCTGAGCAACCGCTCGTCCGGCAAGACCGGCTACGCGCTGGCGCGCGCCGCGCGCGAAGCCGGCGCCCGCGTCACCCTGGTCACGGGCGCCACCGCGCTGCCCGTGCCGCGCGGCGTCACCTCGCTGTCCGTGACCACGGCGCGGCAGATGCACGATGCCGTCATGGCCAGCGCCATGGATGCCGACATCTTCATCGCCGTGGCCGCCGTGGCCGACTGGCGCGTGAAGAACGTCAGCGCGCAGAAACTCAAGAAGACCAGCGAAGGCGGCGGCGCGCCGCAGATGGAGTTCGAACCCAATCCGGACATCCTCGCCGAAGTGGCCAGGCTGCAAGACGGCCCCTGGTGCGTGGGCTTTGCCGCCGAGACCGAAAAGCTGGCCGAGCACGCCGAGGCCAAGCGCGTGCGCAAGGGCATCCCGCTGCTGGTGGGCAACCTGGCGCAGAAAGTCATGGACGCGGACACCACCGAGCTGGTGCTGTTCGATGCGCAGGGCGTGCATCCCCTGCCCGCCGCCGGCAAGCTGGACGCCGCGCGGCGCCTGATCGCCGAGATCGCGGCGCGCCTGCCGGACTGAAGCCGGCAAGACTGGCGGCTGCCCGGCTATCGGACAGCCGCTGCCCCCAAAGCGCTCAATCGGGCGCGTTCCCCACCGTCTGCAAGTGTGCCAGCGAGCCATAGCGCTGTTGCAGCGCGGCCCATTCCGCTTCGTCGTAGAACTTCAGCGCGCCCTGGCCGTAGACCTTGGCGACCTCGATGCAGAAACGCATGGCCACGTCGGCGTCGACCGCATTGGTCACGCCCGTGGCGCAGCCGGGCACCGTGGTCTGCGCCGTCAGCGCCACGCCCACCACCGGCGCATCGGTGGCGATCGCCGGTTGCATCAGGGAATTCACATGCCACAGCCCGTTCTCGTAGGGCGTGATGTCCTGCGTGGTCAAAGGCAGCGTCAGCGGCAATTCGCCGCTCACCCAGCCCAGCAGGTCCAGCATGGTCTCGGGTATGCGCAGCAAATAGCCCTGCTTGGCGACCGGCGTCAGGGCGACGCCGCGCTGGTTGACCAGGCGATTGCCGCGCGTGGTGTCGACCGACAGGATCGCGTCCATGCGCGGGTCGACCTCGTGCGCCATCATCTCGCGCATGGGAAAGGGCGAGCGCATCATCGGCACCGGCTGCTGCGGCCGCGTGCCCGCGCGCGGGCAGATGTGCGTGCGGATACGCACCGTGCCGGGCAGCACGTCGCCCTGCGCGGCCATCGCCATGAGCTTGAAGGCGACGGCGATGGCCACCACGGCGCCATCGCTGTCCGACACCAATCCCGTGACCGCCGGACGGGCGCCGATGCCGCCCAGGCGCCCCACGATGCCCAGCTGGGGCGCGCTGTCGTCCGCGCCCGGAATCACGATGGACAGGAACTCGGTGGCCGCGCCATCCCGCTCCAGCCGCGTGACCGTCACGTCGCAACGGCCGGCCGCGCGCAAGCGCCCGGCGACCGCTTCGCCCGTGACATGCGCGGACGACAACAGCTCGATGGCGTCGATGGCCTGTTTCACGCGGGCAGCTCCAGCGCGCCGGGCGCGTAAACGCGCGGCTCCTGCTGTCCCAGGAACAACGGCGCCTCGTGCGGTCCGAGCAGCGTGACGACATCGCCGCGCACGCGCAACGCCGAGCCTTCGGGCAGTCCCAGCACCGGCATGGACGGATTCAGCACGCAGAACTCGGCCAGGCGCTGGGCCCGCGTTTCGCCGCGATGGCCGGGAGGATGGGCGTTGGTGTAGTGCGGATTGATCTGGAACGACAACAGCCCCAGCGCGTCGAAGCCTTCCGGATCGACGATGGGCATGTCGTTGGTCGTGCAGATGCTCGGGCAGGCCAGGTTCGAACCGGCGCTCCAGCCCAGATAAGGCGTGCCCAGGCGCACGCGCCGCGCCACGGCGTCGAGCAGGCCCTGGCGCCGCAGCTGTCCCAGCAGATTGAAGGTGTTGCCGCCGCCCACGATGATCAGCGCGGCGTTTTCCAGCGCCGCCAGCGGGTCCGCGGCGCGGTGCAGCGGCTGCACGTCCAGGCCGGTATCGGCCAGCGCGGCGCCGACCATGGCGGTGTAGTCGTCCCAGCCGCGGGTCACGCCGGCAAACGGCACGAACACGGCGGGCGCGCCGGCCGGCAGGCCCGCGATCAATTCGCGGATGTCGGCCAGGGCATGCGCCAGATAGCCGGCGTCGCTGCTGGAATTACTGAGAAGCAGAAGATTCATGGAGAGGTTCCGTGATGATGAAGGTCCGGATATCCGGAATGCGATGACTGGAATGCCGCGGACGCCGCGCGCGGCTAGATGGCGGGAAGGCGCGTGTTCGTCGTCAACCCTGCCAGAATGGATCATTGAGTTCACGGCCCAGCGCGCCGACCAGTTCCAGCACCGCCTCGCGCAGTTGCGCCACGCGCGCGGCATCGGCCTGGAACGACACGAACGACAGGCACAGGCCGCGCAGTTCGCCGGAAAGCGGATCGCGCACGGCGGCCGCCACGGCGCCGATGCCAGGCATGGCCTGGTCGATCGCCACGGCGCAGCGCTCGGCGCGCGTCCGGGCCACACGCTCGGCCAACTCGCCGACACTGCCGGGACAATCTCGTCCCTCCATGGGCAGGAGCAAGACCGGATTGGCACCGTACAAATCCGTGAATTCGGCGTCACTCAGGCGAGACAGCAGAGCCCTGCCCATGGCGGTGCCCGATGCGGCGCGGCGCGATCCGGGCGGCGACAGCACCTGCACCGGATGCGAGCCGTCCAGGCGTTGCAACACCACCGTCTCGCGCTGGTTCAACGTCGACAGATAGGCCGTCAGGCCCGAACGTTCGGAAAGCCGGGCCAGCACCTGGCGACAGGCCGAGTCCAGCGGACGGCCAGCCATGCCGGCCCGCGCCGCCATCGACAGCATGAGGCCCGGGCGATAGCGGCGGGAAGAAGCGTCCTGATCCAGCAAACCATGGCGCTGCATCTGGTTGAGCAGGCGCGAAGTAGTGCTTTTAGGCAGAGACAGACGCGTCGCGACGTCGGTGAAGCTCAGTTCGACCGCGCCTTCGGCGTAAAGCGACAGCACGCGTTGAACGCCGTCGAGAATGCTCATGAAAGTTCCTTAAAAAGGAACTCGGTTCCTTATAAAAGAACAAGCATAGTGCAGCCGGAAAGCGGGGGTCAAGCCGGAATGGACGCCGACTCAAGAGTGACCTGGGGAAGAACGACAGGAAGCCCGGCGCGACCGCGTCGCGCCGGTGAAAGAAGGCATACTCGGCGGAACTCAGACTCCGCCGGTGTACATCTTGATCAAGTCCACGTCGCGGCTCACGCCCAGCTTGCGCATGGCGCTGCGCTTCTGGGTACTGACGGTCTGCACGCTGCGGTGCAGCCGCTCGGCGATTTCGGTGATGGTGCTGCCGGCGCAGAACAGCCGGACGATTTCGGCCTCGCGCGGCGTCAGCCTGTTGGGTTCGGCCACCATCATGCTGTTGAGCAGCATGTCCTTGATGGTCGGCGAGTAATACTGCCGGCCGCCATGCGCGGCATGCACCGCGTCGACCAGATGCGTCAGCGAGTCGGACTTGCTGACCACGCCCGACGTGCCCTGCTTGACGATCGCCAGCAACAGCGCGGGATTGTCCACCATGGTGTACAGCACCAGCCGCAACTCGCGGTAGCGACGCCGCAGATGAGACAACAGCACCAGGCCATCGCCATACCGGCCGCCGGGCATGTTGTAGTCGAGCACCTGCACGTCGCAGGGGTGCTGGTCCAGCAAGGCGACCAGTTCGGTGGAATCGTTTGCCTGCCCGATGATGCGCAGCGACGGATTGCGCTCCAGTTCCATTGCCACGCCGAGAAGCACCACAGGATGATCATCGGCAACCGCTACTTGTATGCTGAGATCGGACACCGCACCTCCCGCTCATCTGGATCGCAAGACAGGAACGCCGCGCGGTTGCGCACGCCCTTTTCCTGCATGGGTGCGGAGAATTCTAAACGACGGGATTCGGCGCAAAGCGTGGCTGCATGCCGCTTTCAGGGCACGCTTCGCCTCATGGCCCGCTCGCTGATTGCTTCGGACAACCGCAAGATCCAAGGCTGACAACGGCTCTCGGGGAACTCGTCATACAAGGCTCTGCCAATGAGCCGCAGGTGCGTTTCGTATTAGTCAAAATCAGAATTCGAATAAATACTAAATCTTCCTGTCGAGCCGCTACCTATAGTTCCCTCACCCGCAATCCTGCATTGCGGAACGCGTATTCATAGGCTCCGCCGCCGTATCGCTGTCCGGCCGGCAAGAACAGGAACCGCGGCCTCCGCGGCTAGACCACGTGCAGTCGCTACAAAAGAATGTCCCGGCGGCAACTCCGCCGCATGCAGTGCCCGCATCGATGGCCGCCCGGGCGCCCGGCCGCAATCCCGATCACATATCGACATCGCGCGCGTGGGCGGCCTGCCTGCTGCTGTGCGCGGCCGTGCCCATGGCGGGATTCGCCCAATCGCCCAACGCCAGAATCCCCGAGGTGCCCGACGCCGGACGCAGCCTGCGCGAGATCGAATCGACACAGCCCGAATTCGCGCCCCTGCCCGATCAGGCGCCGCTGGACGACTCGGCGGCGCGGCCCGCATCGACACCCTCCGGCGATCAGGATGGCGGCGCGCGGCTGCATGTGCGCGCCTTCCGGCTGCAGGGCAATCTCCACGTCGACACCGACGCGCTGCAGGCGCAGCTCGCCGACCTGAACGGCAGCGAGCAGGACCTGGCCGGCCTGCGCGCGGCCGCCGACCGCATCACCCGCTACTACCACGATCAGGGCTATCTGCTCGCGCGCGCCTATCTTCCGCCGCAGGAAATCCGCGACGGCGTGGTCGACATCGCCGTACAGGAAGGCGTGTACGACGAGATCCAGCTCGACAACCGGTCGCGCGTGAGCGACGCGGTGTTGCGCCGGGGACTGTCCGTGCTGCGGCCCGGCGATCCCGTGCATATCGACAATCTGGAAAGCCGCCTGCTGCGCCTGAGCGACCTGCCCGGCGCCGCGGTGCAAGGCACGCTACGCGCGGGCGCGCACCCAGGCTCCAGCACGCTGCTGGTCAACGCCGCTCCCACGCCGCTGGTCACCGGCAGCATCGACGCCGACAACTTCGGCGGTTACTACACCGGCGAATACCGCCTGGGCGGCAGCCTGGACGTGAACAGCCCGCTGCGCCTGGGCGACCAGCTCAGCCTGCGCCTGCTGACCAGCGACCGCAAGCAGCGCTACTACTACGCCGCCTACCAGGCGCCGGTCGGCCCCGCCCTCACTCGCCTGGGCCTGAACGTGTCCAACATGCGTTATGCGCTGGGTCGCGACTTCGAAACCCTGGAAGCGCATGGCAGCGCGCGCACCACCGGCATCTTCGTGCAGCAGCCGCTGATCACCGGCCGTCACTTCCGCCTGGAAGCGCGCCTGCAATACGAGGACCGCCAGCTGCGCGACGACATAGACATGTTCTCGCAGCGCCACGCCAAGCGCATCCGCCTGGGCACCGCCTCGTTGTCGGCCAACGGCGAGGACAGCCTGTTCGGCGGCGGCCGCAGCGCCGCCTACCTTTCCTACAGCCATGGTTCCCTGCGCCTGGAAACCGAAGCCCAGCGCATCCGCGACCGCGCGCTGAACCGCAGCGCGGGCGGCTTCGGCAAGCTCAACCTCACCCTGCTGCGCCTGCAGCACCTGTATGGCCCCTTCACGCTGTACGGGCAGATCAGTGCCCAGCGCGCGACCAAGAACCTCGACAGTTCCGAACAGTTCAGCCTGGGCGGCCCCTACGGCGTACGCGCCTACGCCAACGGCTCCAGCAGCGGCGACTCGGGCTGGCAGGCCTCGCTCGAATTGCGCTACGTGCCCATGGCGGGCCTGCAGTTCGCGGCCTTCGCCGACGCGGGCCGGGTCCAGCTCAGCCAACGCCCCTGGACCGACGAACGCAACCAGAGGCGGCTGTCCGCCGCCGGCCTGAGCATCACGCAGGCCGGCCCGTCGCATCAGGTCATGGCCGCGATGGCCTGGCCCATCCAGCGCGAAAACGAACAGAACGGCCCCAAGCAGGAACCGCGTTTCTGGCTACGCGCCACGCGCTACTTCTGACCGGCCGCCCCCGAGTGCAGCAGCACCGTGCCACGCAGAATCCGGCACGTCATCCAACCCCAGAAGGAATCCCATGAACAAGACTCATACAGTGATATGGAACGCCAGCAAAGCATGCTGGACCGTGGCCAGCGAATGCGCCCGCCGCCGTGGGAAATCCGGCGTCTCCGGCGCCCGTGCGGTGCTGGCCGCCGTCGCGGCCACCGGGCTGAGCGCCCTGGCGCCGCAGGCCCTGGCCGCGCCCACCAACGGCACGGTCACGCACGGCAGCGCCTTCATCTGGCAGGACAATCCCGGCAACGTCGCCGGCCGGCCCACGAACACCGTCATCAGCCAGACCACGTCCAAGGCCGTCATCAACTGGAACACCTTCGACGTGGCCGGCAATGAATCCGTCACGTTCAACCATATGGATCCCAGCCATATGACGCTGAACAACGTCACGAGCCTGGCCCCCTCCAACATCTCGGGCGCGATCAACGCCGTCGGCAAGGTCTTCCTGGTCAACCCGAACGGCATCGTTTTCAACAACACCGCGCGGGTCAACGTGGGCAGCCTGGTCGCCTCGACGCATGTCACCGACCCCATCGCGTTCTTCAACAACACCAGCGGCGTCTTCAACTTCGAGGCGCCAGCCGGCCAGAACAACATGGTCAGCAATCGGGGCTACATCACCTCCGCCTCGGGCGGGGACATCGTACTGCTGGGCCATCGGGCAGTTAACAGTGGGAGCATCCAGACCAACGGCGGCTCCGTCGCGCTCGGCGGGGCCGGCTCCTTCACGGTACGACTTGGCAATGGCCCGCTCAGCCTGAGCGCGAACACCAGCGGCCTGTTCGCCGACGCCCAGAACACGGCCACGGGCACGATCCGGGCAAACGGCGGACAGGCCCTGCTGATGGCCCGCGACTCGCGGCCGGCCAGCCCGCTGCTGGCTGTGGTGAACAACGCCGGCCTCATCGAGGCCGGAACGCTGCAGGCCCGCCAAGGCAGGATCGTGCTTGATGGCGGCTCCGGCACGGTGCAGGTCGGTGGTCACCTGTCGGCCAGCGCCCTGGGCACCTATGGCGACGGCGGTTCGGTCTCGATCCGCGGCGGACACGTAAAAATGCTGCAGGGCACCCTCGTGGACACACGGGCGAGCAACGGCAACACCGGCGCCCTGGAGATCATCGGCAATGCGCTCAAGGTGGGCGAATCCACGGCCACTGACAACATCCATGCCAGCACGCTGGCAAGCAATCTCAGCACAACCAATGTCAGCCTGGCCAGCAATGTCGGCGACGTCGAGGTGAACGCGCCGGTGAACTGGGACAGCGGCCACGCGCTGACCCTGAACGCGCGCCACGGCGGCGACGGCAAGGTCATGGTCAACGCCGCCCTCACCGCCAAGGGCTCGGGCACCGCCCTGAACCTGTCGGCCGACCGGCTGATCGACATTTCGCGGCGGATCACGCTGAGCGGCGTCTCCAGCCAGGTCAATCTGCGCACGACACAGTCCGGCACGCCCGGCCTCGCGTCGACCGCCAACTACGTGCTGAGCGGCCCCGCCGGCCAGGCCCTGATCCAGCTGCCCAGCGCCAATCCGCAATTCACGTCCAACGGCCTGCGCCATGTGGTGATCCAGAACCTCGCGCAACTGAACGCCATCAACGGCCATCTGACCGGCTACTACGTACTGGGCACGGACATCCAGGGGCCAGGCTCGGTGCAGTCCATCGGCGCCGGCCAGGGCGGCTTCAAGGGGCTGTTCGACGGACTGGGCAACAAGCTGGTCAAGCTGGCGGCAGTAAGTCCGGACGGCGTCGCCGGCCTGTTCAGCGAGTCCTCGGGCACGCTGCGCAATGTCACGCTGGATAACATTTCCAGCGCCGGCCTGCGACACAAGTACAGCGGCACCTTGGTCGGCATTAACACGGGCACCATCTCCAATGTCCGTGTCATCAACGGCTCGCGTGGCGGCAGCACCATCACCGATGGCGCGATCGGCGGGCTGGTCGGTTTCAACAATGGCGGCACCATTGAACGGTCCAGCTACTCGGGCAGCGTCGCCACCTCATCGCAAGTCCATATCGCGGGGGGGCTGGTTGGCTTGAGCATAGATGGCGTCATCCGCGACAGCGGCAGCTGGGGATCGGTGAGCGACATGGCCAGCCACGCCGGCATCGGCCATATCGGCGGACTGGTGGGCCTCAATCAGGGCAGCCAGATCATCAACTCCACCAGCTCGTCTTCGGTCACTTCCAGCCAGCTGAGCAATGCCGGCGGCCTGGTCGGCACAAACTTCGGCCAGATCATAGACAGCTCCAGCAGCG
This sequence comes from Achromobacter sp. 1011791174, assembly GCF_059760925.1. Taxonomy (NCBI): domain Bacteria; kingdom Pseudomonadati; phylum Pseudomonadota; class Betaproteobacteria; order Burkholderiales; family Alcaligenaceae; genus Achromobacter; species Achromobacter sp. 1011791174. The sequence continues at coordinate 12,279 of NZ_JCBANH010000017.1, read as the reverse complement.
GTCGCATATCAAAATCGGGCAGCGGTACTGCCGGCGGCCTGGTGGGCGAAAATAACGGCGCCGTCTTCTCTTCCGCGCAGTTCACGGGCGAGGTCGGAGCGACCGGCCCGACCGCGGTGGGCGGACTGGTCGGCAGGAACAACGGCATGATCATGAACTCTACGAGCAGTAGCTACAAAGTGTTCACGTCGTCTTCCACGGAAACCAGCATCGGCGGCTTGGTCGGAGTCAACAGCGATACAGCCTCCATCATCAACAGCAAGTCCGCTGTCGCCGCCGTTCACGCCACAAACGCCACCAATGGCCGTGTCGGCGGACTGGTCGGCACGAATGCCGGAAGCATCCAGCAAAGCACTGCCCACCTGAACGAGGTGCGTGGCGGCACCCGCTCCTCGGTTGGGGGGCTGGTGGGCCACAATACCGGCAACATCTACGACTCCGAGGCTAGCCTGAGAGTGCTGGGTAGTGGCACCTATAGCAACGTGGGCGGCCTGGTTGGAGACAATGAAGGGCGCATCATGCATGCCGTCGCTTCGAGTCACGTCACCGGCGGAGCTCGGTCGAACCTGGGCGGGCTGGTAGGCATCAATCGCGCGCAGGGAACGATCGCATACTCGGAAGCATCCGGCTCGCTGGAAGGCAGGACTCCCTCCCAGTGCTATCCGGGGTACCCTTGCACCTCCAACAGCTACACCGTGGCCAACATGGGCGGTCTGGTAGGCCTGAATCAGGGCCTGCTGATGGGATCGACCAGCACCAGCAAGTTCTCCAACCACAATGACATGTGGATCAAGGCTGGCGGGTTGGTGGGCACCAACCAGGGCGTCATGCAATACAACACGGCCCTGCAAGACGCCGCGCTGATTCGACCCGTGGGCGACAACAAGGGCACGATCGAGCCTTGATCTAGCAGGAGAACCGCCGATATGCCAAATCCCCGCCCAGCAATAAATGCCGGGCGGGGATCATTTTTTCCAATACCCGCCCAGACACACGGCATCGCCCGCGATCAATCGTAGCGCACCTGGAAGCGCACGCTGCTGTTGGCCGGCCCCGGCGTCACCCCCCCTTGGCCTTCATGGTCGGTCCGCACATAATGCGCCGCCAATTCCAAGGTGGTCGTCTCGCCATCCTGCAGCGTCCCATACTGCGGAAACTGGATATAGGGTCCGGCTTCCGGCGCGTCGCCGATGTTCACCTCCTTGCCGGGATCGTCGCGCCGCGTCAGCACGATGCCGAGATTCCTGGCATGGTTGATGTCGCTCTGATCCAGCCGCAATACATTGGGCCAGCCAGGCACCTTGCCCTGGAAGCCCGGAGAAAACGATATCTTGGGCTTGGCCCGCGCCGCGCAGTTGCTCAGCGAAATGTCGAACGGCACGCTGCCGGCCCGGTCGCCTCGCCCGGGAAAGCTGCCCCGGGTCACGGGTCCCATGGGCACTTCCCTGCCGCTGCCCTGATAGCTGGCATCCACGGCGCACACCGCCGTCACGACCGGCGGCGTCGTGCCGCCCCCGCTGATGAGTTGATCGATATTGAAGTCGAAGCTGGCATTGCAAGGATCCATGATCGGCCCCAGGTCCGTGCCCTCGGCGACAGGCTGGGATTTCACTTGCACGATCTTGAAACGCATCCTGGCGCCCTGGTACCCGGTCGCCATGCCCGTCACGGGAAAGGCACCGATTCCGGGCAAGACATCGGAACCCAGCTTCACCAGTTCCACGCGCAGGCCAGTGAGGACTTCCGCTTCCGCACTGTGTACGCCCGTTCGCATGGCCAACTGCTCGCTATTTTGGACTGCGCGTATCTCAGTTGCGGCCGACACCTCGGTGGCATTGGCCTCGGGCCCCGCTCGTAGCCGGATCCCTATCCCCTGCACATTCGAGGGAAAGACGGTGCTGCCGTCTGGCCTAACCCCGGCCCACGTCGCTCCGGCCGCCAGGTAGAACCTGTCCGTCGAGGCTGTCGGCACCAGCGTGCCGATGGACGACAACGTGACCGACCTGACGGCCAACACGGTGCCGTCCGGGATGACCTGGCTGCCGCCCACGTTGCCGATCTGCGGAGGAATCCAGGCGCCCCCTGATGTCTGGCCGTCGCCGAGCGACGCAATGCGGCATGTGGTCGCGCGCGCCGGCACGTTCTGGGCCCAGGCATCGACAGCCGGCAACGCGACACCGCCCGCCAGCAACAGCCCGACCAGCAGCCGGCTGGCCGGCCCCTCTTGTGGCGCGCGGGTCGGGCGATGAAACAGACGGTGGAACATGGTTTCTCCTTCTAGCTATGCCCGGCCGGCCACGAGGCCAGCCGATCGGGCTCAATCGACGCGCGCGAACTCGGCCTGGGCGCTGCCGCGCTTGGCAGCCCCAAAGTCGTCCACCGACTCATAATCCAGCGACAGCCCGCCCTGATCGCGCGGCGGGGGCCAGCGTCCCACGAAGGACGCGGACGACAGGGGCGGAACGGTCAGCCCAGCCAGGCCATCCCCCTGGCTGCCGCGCACTTTCAGCGTCCGGAACGTGACGCTGTAGGGAGTGGGGTTTTCCGCCAACACACGCATCGAACCGTTGCCGGCATCGCGCCAGGTCCAGCGCAGCTTGCCCGGCGCATCGCTTGCCTTTCCTTGCAGGCCCTCGGGCCGGAACAAGACCTTCATCGACAGGTTCAGTTGCAGGCGCAGGCTGTTCTGTTCGTCGCTCACGACCGGCACTTCCAGGAAGTTCACCCAGAACAGGGACTCGCGATCCTTGGGCAAGGACTCACCGGTATAGCGCAACTGCACCGCCTTGCGCTCGTTCGGCTCCAGGCGCAGGAGCGGCGGCGTCAACACGAACGGCACCTTCAGCCGCGCCAGATCGTTGGCGTCCCGCGCCTCGCCCCGGTCCAGCCAGGACTGCACCAGGATCGGCTCGGCGCCGATATTGCCGACATAGACGCTGATTGCCTTTTCGCGGGCGGGATAGACGAAGCGCGTGCCATCGACGGACATGTCCGCCCTGGCGGCGCCGGCCAGCCCGGCCCATGCCGCCACGATCGCCATGCCGACCAAGCCCGCGTGGCGCAGTGCGAGAATGCGCCGGCCGATCATGGCTTCAGCCCCGCCACCGGCATCGGGCCGGCGGGTGATGCCGGCTCCGGCTGGCAGACGCTCTCGACCACATCGAAGCCGCTCTGGCCGCGCTCGCGCTCGGACAGCGCGTAGTCGATGCGGCAGCGCTGGTCGGCTTTGGATCCCCAGCGCACGCTGACGCGGCCTTCATCCTTGCGCACGCGCATGACGATGCGGCTGCCCTGGCCAACGCTGCCGATCACCTCGCCATCCTCGAGGTCGTAGACCTCGGCGCCGAATGGCAGCGGAGCGCCATCCCGCTGTTTGCCGTCGACCAGCACGGGCCTGGACCGGCGGGTGGGATAGGACAGCAGCACCACCGCGCCGGCGCGCGGCGCCACGGTACGCATATTGCTCAGCAGCTCTACGTCGTCGGCCATGTCGGCGGAATCCAGTTCCACGTTGTTGCTTCGATACGGCATCAGATAGGGCACCAGGCCATAGCCCCGCCCATCGATGCGGCTGTTGCGGTCGCGGGTGGTCCGCGCGTCCTTGGCGTCCGGCGCATGCAGCAGGCCGATGGTGTCGCCCAGGACCGGCGCCAGCGTGACCCCGCCCGCGTGCGCCAGCACGTTGCCCGAGGCGCGCAGGCTGGTCTGCCGATAGTCGCGCCCCTGCGAGATGCTGGCGCCCACCTGGGCCAGGCTGCCCAGGTAGTCCAGGTTGCCGTTGGCCGATGACATGCCCGAGCGACTGTTGTAGCTGGTGCCGAGCGAATAGTTGAACAGCGAGTCCTCGCCGGCCGATCCGCCCACGCTCAGGCCGGAATTGGTGCCTCCCGCGCCGCTATGGCTGGTGTAGCTGTTGAGCAGGGGCGCGTCGTAGGACTTGCCCAAGGGAATGTTCAGGTTGAGGGTGACCGTGGTCTCGCGCTCGCGTCCCAGCGAATACAAACCGCCGTTGACGGTGCTGCGTTGCACGTTCAGCGCGTAGGACACGCGGCCCCAGTTGTTGTAGTAGCCGCCGCCAAAATTGATGTTGCGGCCCGCGCGCTTCCAGTACTGGATCGCAGAGCCATTCAGGTAAAAGGAGCCCAGCCTGTCACCGAGCGACTGGTTGATGTTGACATCGATACGGTTGCGCAGCCGGCCGCCTGCATCGTAGTAGCGATCGGACTTCGGAATGTTGCGCTGGGCGACGGCCTCGTTGAAACCGACGAAGCCGCTGGTCGAATAGCGATATGCCAGCACCGAGAAATTCGTGCCCGTCTCGGGCAGATTCTTGCTGTATGACAATCGATAGCTGGAGCCCGATGATTTTTCATTGGCCAGCTTGGCGGTCGCCGCCGTGATGTCACCGGCCAACGCGCCCCATTCGGTGTTGAGCACCGCGCCCAGCAACACCGAGCGATAGTTGCCGCTGAGCGCCAGCCCCCCGTAGGCCGTGACCAGATTGCTCAGGCCGCGCCGCACCAAGCCTTCGAACACCGCCGGCCCGCCGCTGCGATAGCCCGAGGCCATGGCCTGCCCCAGCGACATCGAGTAACGCGTTTCGCCGGACTTCAGCAGTTCGACGGTCGTGGCGAAAGGCACCGTGAATCGGCGCGTTTCGCCATTGGCCTCGACGATGCGCACCTCCAGGTCGCCGCCATAGCTGGCCGCCTGCAGATCCTCGATGACGAACGGCCCCGCCGCGACCGTGGTTTCATGGACCAGGAAGCCACGTTGATAGACGCTGACCGTGGCATTGGTCTGGGCGGTGCCGCGTATGGTCGGCACGTAGTTGCGCCGCTCGTCGGGCAGCATGCGTTCGTCGCTGGCCACGCGCACGCCGCGAAACGAAACCGGATCGAAGTACCGCCCATCGGAAGATGTCTCGCCCAACAGCAGCTCGGATTTCCAGGACGGGATGCCGGTCACCGCGTACAGCCGGCCCCGTTGATAGCGCGAGCCTTCTCGCGATCCCCAAGCCACCGAGCCATCGTGCCGCACGCGCCAAGAGGCGACGTTCAGCCCGGCGCTCAAGCCCAGGTAGCCTCGGTCGTCGGAACGTCCGCCGCGCACGTACTGTGAATAGTAATTGCCGGTATAGCCCAGGCGCGCGGCGGTGATGCCGCTGTCCGACAGGGCCGGATCCACATAGATGCTGGCGCGTCTCGTACCCAGGTAGATGGTGGGCACGGTCAACAGCAATTGCTGTTCCGCCGCGTCGAACCTGGCCTGTGCGCCGGGAACATGGGTAGCCAGATCGCCGCAATAGGGCGTGTCTCCCAGCGCCGGACGCCCCTGCTCGGCAGCCTGGCGCTCAAGCTTTTCCATGTCGAACCCCGAACTGCGCAACAGTTCGACGGTGTAGCAAGGCGCCGCGCCATCCTGGCCGACGTCGCGGAATTCCACGAACGAGGCCCCGCGCCAGTTTCCGTTCACCAGCACATCGACGCGATACTGACCCGGCAACACGGCGTTAGGCTTTTCGAACCGGGAGAGATCGACGGAATCGTCCGAGACGCCGCGCAACAACATATTGGAATCGAACTGCACGTACTGCTTGGATTTACCCTGCGCCTGCGCATCCGCCACAATGACCAACATGCAAAGGCCCGCTATCCAGACCCGCCGTTGCCGCGACTTGCGCCTGTTTCCAGGACGAGCCGTCACCTGCATCGTCAAATGCATCGTTCTAGCCTTGCGAAAAAAATGGAGCCTTCAGAAGCGCCCGTCAGGGCAATGACAAGGGGCGCTGATACGAGTGCCTGCCGCCAAAATCATTGATGGCCCAGTAGTGGATCTGACTTTGGCCCGGCACGGGATTTCGACCGGCCGAAACAGGAAAACGCAACTTGGAAAATGGCGCCACCATGGCGTCCTGGCCTGCCCGGTCCAGGATCTCGCGACGCCCCGCCGTTTCCAGCTCGACGGACAAGAAGGACACGTGATACGGCGTCGGGTTGTGCACCTCAACGGCGCCTGCGCCTGGGACCAGCGTCCATTTCAAGCTGTCTGGCGCGTCCCCGGCATCTCCGGACAATCCGGTCGGACGAAAGAACAGCTTGACCCGGGTGCGAAACTGCAAGGTCAGCGCATTCTCCTCGCTGCTGCGCGGCGGAGTTTCCATTACGTTCAGGTAGAACAGCGACTCCCTGTCCGTGGGCAATGGCCGTTTGGCGTGGAACACACGCAGCAGCGCGCTGCCGTCAGGCTCGACCCTGGTCAGGGCGGGTGACACGATAAACGGCACCACCATCACTTCGGGCGACAAATCCGGGCGGCCGTCGTCAAGCCAGGACTGAGCGAGTATGGGATAGCTGCCCGGATTGCGCACCCGGATGCTGACATCCTTGGCCTTCTCTGGATAGACGATGCGCGTTCCCTCCAGAACCAGGGTTGCCTGCGCCACGCCAGCGCCGGCAACCCAAGCCATGACGCCCATGCACAACCAACGTACTGCAACACGCTTCATGGGCGTCATGCCTGCACCTCGACTTATCGGTAGGACACCTTGTATGCGATTTGCGAACCGGCGTTACCAGACTCGAGAGTGCCGCTGGCCCTGACATAGCCCGCCTCGAAGGTGAGGTCTCCGGCAAGGATCTGCGTGACGGCCGAATCGTTCGAGAACCTCAACTGAAGCGTCTGTACGTCGCTCGGAGACATGGTGCCTCGGAGGTCAAGCTTGTTGGTCTTGCCATTGCCGGCGTTCCAGATGCCGATCTCGATGCCTTTCGCCGGCTGGAAGCCAGTGACCATCAGATTGCCCGTGGCTCCATTGATGTTCGCCGAACCCTGGTCGAATTCAATGGCGGCGCCTCGCGTTTCGGTTTGTGCGGCGCCCGAGGCCGGGTTGGTAGGCAGAGGCGTGAGCAAGCTGCAATTGGACAGGCTGATCTTGAACGTCTGCTTGGAGCCAATGTTGGCGCCCACGGCCAGCGCCTTCGTCGCCGCATTGGGATCCACGTTGCCAAGCCGCACATCAGTGATGTTGCTCGCAGAACCTTGACCGCCATTGACGGAGCACGTGGTGTCCGACACGCTGCCCGTGAAGCGGATCTGACCGTCCCAGGCGGCCTGCGCGTGCGAAGCCACCGGCGCCAGAGCCGCCAGCAGCGCGCCGGCAGAAATGAGATACGAGAGAGAACTGCGCTTCATCGTTGTCGTTCCTTATTGATTGGAGAGATGAAACCGGCGCGCCGCGGCGACGCATCCAGGCCTTGCCATCGGCGGAGTACCGGAAACCCGGAATCCTGATGCCGTTCCCTGATGCGGATACAGCCCGTTTGAAGCACCCGGATCAAGGATTCGGGTACTTTGCCAGCGGGCACATTTCGGGTCTCTTGAACGAAAACGAAATCTAGCTAGTAAAAATACGAGTTCCCCCTTCCCCCTTGCACAATGGAAGACAAGAATGCGACGCAGGGTGAAGCGCCATGGCGCGGCCTCGCGCCTGGCGACGACGATGCGGTTGACGGCCGCGCGGCGGTGCGCGGCCGGCATGGGCACGAACCTAGCGCAAGGCCTGGTCCGACCAAGCTCGCAGCGGCAACGGCGGCTGCTCATCCAGAATGCGCGCCAATACCAGTTTCAGCTCCGGCCAGCCCCCGCTGGCGCTGGGCCAGCGGCTGGGCACGACCGCGATCCAGCCGGCCCCCGGCGCGCGCTCGGCCATCTTGAAGCGGAAGGTGTAGTGCCCCGCCACGCCCATGCGCAGGTCGGTCACCACCAGCGCATCGCCGATCACGTCATGGCGCAGCCAGTCGCCGGTGAACCAGCGCAGCCTGTCGTGCAGCGCGGATCCGGCCAGGTTGGCTCCAGCGTCCGGGTTGAGCGGCAGGCGCAGCCATTCCGGCGGCGTCCGATCAAACCAGCCCGATACGGCTTCGTAATAGTGATCGTCCGGCGTCTTGGCGATCACGCGCCATACGAGCGTATTGAACGGCATGGGCACGGCGCGCAAGGCCGTGACCTCGATGCCTTGCGCGACCATGGCATCGCGCACGCGGTGTTCGGCCGCCACCCTGCCCGCCAGACCGAAACCCAGATAGACCGTGCTGAATGCCAGCGCCGTCGCCAGCAATCCGCGCGCGCGCGCCGTCATGCCCGCCGCGACCGCGTACAGCGACGCCGCCAGCAGCGGCACCGTATAGACCGGGTCGATGATGAACACGGCCGCCCAGCTTTCCGGCACCGGCGCCAGCGGCCAGAACAGCTGAGTGCCATAGACGGTGAAGGCGTCCAACAAAGGATGCGTCACCAGAACCAGCCAAAGCGTCAGGAACAGCCGCCAGCCTCCGTATGGAGCCTGCGGCCAATACCGGCGTATCAGCCAAGCCAGCAGCGCCGCCAGGCCGGTCAGGACGAACAGCGAATGGGAAAACCCCCGGTGATAGGTCATCAATGAAACCGGGTCTGGATAGCGCATCAGCACGTCCAGGTCCGGCACGGTCGCCAGCGCGGCCCCCCAGAGCAGCGCCTTGCGCCCCTGGAAACGCCCCAGCAGGGCACCCTGTATGCCGGCGCCCAACACGGCTTGTGTAACGGAATCCATGATCCTCCGACAATCGGCTTCATTCATATGGCCGACGCATGCCGGTCCCACAATGCAGGCGTTAAGATACCCGATTGCATTCAGCTGATATTCAACTTCCGCACATGGATCAATACATAGACCAGATCGGCATGTTCATCGAGGCCAACCAGGTCTGGGCCGGACCGATCACCTTCCTGCTCACGCTGGGAGAATCCCTGGTGCTGGTGGGCCTGTTCATTCCCGCCACGGCGCTGATGCTGTTGACCGGCGGCCTGATCGGCGCCGGCACGCTGGATCCCTGGAACGTGCTGGCCTGGGGTGTCGCCGGCGCCATCGTGGGCGACGCGCTGTCCTACGGGCTGGGCCGCTGGGCCGGCCCCGGCGTGCTGCGCCGCTGGCCGCTCAAACAGCAACGCACAGCGGTGGCGCGCGCCAGGCTGTTCTTCTACCGCTATGGCTTCGCCTCGGTGCTGATCGGCCGGTTCCTCGGGCCGATCCGTTCCACCATCCCCACCGTGGCCGGCGTCATGGGCATGGCGCATGGCCGCTTCCAGCTGGCCAATGTGTCCTCCGCCATCCTGTGGATGCCGCTGATGCTGGCGCCGGGGTATGTCACCGCGCGCAGCCTGGGCTCGGCGGAAAACGCGCAACAGATCGCCATGTTGATCGGCGCCGGCTTTTCGGTGCTGCTGGGCGTCGGGCTGCTGGTCGCCATGCTGCGCAAAAAAGGGAGGCCCCAGCAGCCCCGAAGCGCGACGCGCCCCCCTCTCTAGGGACGCCCTGCGGACCGGAGCATGGACACCCCCGGAAGCGCTTGCACGCTTCTCCCTTGATGGGGCGCCGCTGAGGACCGGCGAAGCCGGATCCACGCGGCCCCGCTCTGGGAGAGCTGCAATGCGCTGGACGGGCTGCGTAGATGGCATATAGTGCTGGAATGACTGGAATGGAGATGGCTGATGGCTCTGGGCGGCGAACCGAAGAATGGCGATTACGCGCGCTATGTCGAAGAACTGAGCCGTTCCGGCGCGTCGGGCTTGCCCAGCGCGCCTTCGCCTGAAGCGACGCGGTCTCCCGGCGCGACATCCGGCAGCGCGTCCTCGTCGGCGAGCCCGCTGTCGTCCGCGCCCTGGGGCAATGGCGGCACGCCGCCCGCGCCGCAGTCCAAGTTGCCCCCCGCACAATCAGATAGCGACGCCGCGACGCTGGCCAAGACCGCCGCCAAGCGCGGCGTCGGCAAGGTGCTGACGGTGGCCGCGACGGTGGTCGGCCTGATCGCGGCGCGCATCGCGCTGCAGGCGCTGAACAGCCCGCAGGCCGGACTGGACGATTTCATGCCCGCGGTGTTCCTGGCCTTCTTCGCCTTCATGCTGTTCAAGGCCGCCGGCGACGCCCGCAAGCCCGGCAAGCCGCCCGCCGGCAAACTGCCGCCGCTGAAGTCCACCTACCGCAAGGACGGCTAGCAGCAGCCAGGCCTGGCGCGTCCCCTGCCGGCATGGCCCCGCCAGATGCGGCCTGCCGGCTGCCGCCGACCGGATACGGCTAGCCAGATGCGGAATGCGGCCGGCTGCCCGGCCAGCGCCCGGGCATGGCCGGCGCAGCGCCCCGGAGTGCTAACATCTGCGCCCTGCGCGCGATCCGCGCAGGTATTCCCGCGTCAAACATACGGAGCGAAAGTGAACACACCCGTCGGATTGAACCCGGCCCAAGCGGCTACGATGCTGAAACTGCAGGATCACCTGAACAGCATGATCAATCCCGCCTGGGTGACCAGCGGCTCGCGCTTCCTGCGCGCCGCGTTCGTGGAATCGGCCGAGGCGCTGGAACACCACGGCTGGAAGTGGTGGAAGAAGCAGACCATCGACCTGCCCCAGGTGCAGATGGAACTGGTCGACATCCTGCACTTCTACCTGTCGCACACCATCGTCCAGGCAGGCGGATCGATCGAAGGCGCCGCGGCCGAGCTGATGCGCGACCTGGCCGGTCCTGGCACCGTCACGCTGGACGGCGCCGCGCGCGAGCTGGCCACGCTGGACGTGCCCGAGCTGCTGGAACTGATCGGCGGACTGGCCGTGTGCGGCCGCGCCAGCTTCAAGGTCCTGGAACGCACCATGACCGCCTGCGAGATGGGCTGGAACGACGCCTACACCCAGTACGTGTCCAAGAACGTGCTGAACCTCTTCCGCCAGCGGCACGGCTACAAGGAAGGCACCTACATCAAGATCTGGAATGGCGAGGAAGACAACGTGGTGCTGGCCCGCCTGATGTCCGCGCTGGACCCGGCGCAGGCCGATTTCGCCGACCAGCTGCAGGACCAGTTGGAGCAGGCCTACGCCAAGCTGTAGTTCCTGGCCCGCAGCGGCGGTTCCAGATAAAAAAAGCGCCGCCTTGCCAGCGGCGCTTTTTCTTGCGTGCCGAATCCGCGTCAGCGCTGGCCAAAGCGCGTTTCCCCGAACAGCGCCTTGTGCTCGCGCGGCTGCGAACGCCAGTACTGGCGCGGCGCGTCGACCTGTCCACCGAGCTGCGCGGCCGCATGCCAGGGCCAGCGCGGGTCGTACAGCATGCCGCGCGCCAGCGCCACCATGTCTGCCTGCCCGCTGGCCACGATCTCCTCGGCCTGGGCGGCCTCGGTGATCAGTCCCACCGCGATCGTGGGCATGCCGACGCGGCGCTTGATCTCAGCGGCGAAAGGCACCTGGTAGTTCGGCGCGACCGGGATCTTCTGCTGCGGCGACACGCCGCCGCTGGACACATCGATGAAGTCGCAGCCGCGCGCCTTCAGCGCGTCGGCGAAGGCCGTGGTCTGCTCCAGGTCCCATCCGCCCTCCACCCAGTCCGTGGCGGACACGCGCACGCCCAGCGCGACGGATGCCGGCACCACGTCGCGCAGCGCCTGGAACACTTCCAGCGGGAAGCGCATGCGATTTTCCAGCGAACCGCCATAAGCGTCGTCGCGCCGGTTCGCCAGCGGCGACAGGAACTGGTGCATCAGGTAGCCATGCGCCGCGTGCAACTCGATGGCGTCGAAACCCAGCCGCAACGCGCGTCGGGCGCTGGCCACGAACGCATCGCGCACGCGGGCCAGGCCGGCGGAATCCAGCGCCTGCGGCGCCGGCTCGGATTCATTGTGCGGCAGCGCCGAGGGCGCCCAGCCCTGCCAGCCTCCTTCAGCGGACGGCACCAGCTGCCCGCCATCCCAGGGGGCGTGGCTGGACGCCTTGCGCCCGGCGTGGCCGAGCTGGATGCCCAGCTTGATCGGCGAATAACGGCGCATGGCCGTCACCACGCGGCCCAGCGCGGCCTCGGTTTCATCGGACCACAAGCCCAGATCGCCGGGCGTGATGCGGCCGTCGGGCTCCACCGCCGTCGCTTCGACGAACAGCAGCGCCGCGCCGGACAAGGCCAGATGGCCCAGGTGGATCATGTGCCAGTCGGTGGCACAGCCGGCGTCGGCCGAGTATTCGCACATGGGCGCGATCACGATGCGGTTGGCCAGTCGCAGGGGACCGGCCTGGGTGGGGGTGAACAATTGGCTCATGCGCAAGCGTCTCCGGGCAATGAAGCGCACAGCATAGCGCCGGCGCGCCGCGCACGGGCCGATCCCTGACGCCGCGACAGGGTCAAATCCCGCCGTGCGGCCCTGCGCCCGGCGCACACGACACGGCGCTCCCTGCCCGCCGCCGGACACGCGCGACATGCCTGCCCCCGCC